>JAFXDR010000034.1 GCA_017521145.1 Akkermansia sp.
ACGCTGCATCTCCGCCGCGTGGCGTACGATGTGCAGGCCGCCGGTGATAAGATTGCCCGTACCGGGCTGCCCGCCTCCTTTGCCGAGGCTCTCAAAACCGGCGATACTCCCACGGGGGATTGACGATTTTCGTAATTCCTACCAATTTACTGTTGACAAAAAAGTGGGGGAGGCGTAGCATTTCTTTGCCTACAAATATGGTAGGACAACAAAAATGAACACGACATTGCAATTCGAGACGCTCCAGCTGCATGCCGGACAGGAAGCCGCAGACCCTTCTACCGGGGCTCGCGCGGTACCGGTATACGCCACCACATCGTATGTATTCCGCGATTGCAAACACGCGGCAGACCGTTTTGGCCTGCGTGATGCAGGAAACATTTACGGGCGGTTGACAAACCCGACGCAGGACGTGCTCGAACAGCGAATGTCAGCTCTGGAGGGAGGAGTGGCGACTCTGGCCGTAGCCTCCGGTGCAGCGGCTATCACCTACACACTGCAGGCACTGGCGCAGAATGGCGGGCACATTGTGGCCCAGCGCACTATTTATGGCGGCAGCTATAATCTGCTGGAACATACGTTGCCGGCCTACGGAATCCGCACCACATTTGTGGATGCACACCAGCTGGAAGAGGTGGAAGCGGCCATACGCCCGGAAACCCGTGCTGTTTTCATCGAAACGCTGGGAAACCCGAACAGTGATGTGGCCGATATCGAGGCGCTGGCTACGTTGGCGCACCGCTACGGCCTGCCGCTGGTGGTGGATAATACTTTCGGCACGCCCTATCTTATCCGCCCCATTGAACACGGGGCAGATATCGTGGTGCATTCTGCCACGAAGTTCCTGGGCGGGCATGGCACGACCCTGGGAGGCGTGGTGGTAGACAGCGGTCGCTTCGATTGGGCGGCCAGCGGCAAGTATCCGGCCTTCTGCGAACCCAATGCAGCCTACCACGGTGTGAGTTTTACCGAAGCGGTGGGGCCGGCTGCCTTTGCCGTGTACCTGCGGGCCATTCTGCTGCGCGATACGGGGGCGTGCATATCCCCCTTTGCTGCATTTCAGCTGCTGCAGGGTATCGAGACACTCTCGCTGCGCGTGGAACGGCACGTGGAAAACGCACTCAAGGTAGTGGCGTATCTCCGGAAGCACCCGAAGGTGCGGAAAGTGAACCACCCATCGCAGCCGGAGCATCCGGATCATGAATTGTACCAGCGCTACTTCCCGCGGGGTGGCGGCTCTATCTTCACCTTTGAGCTGGAAGGCGGTCAGGAAGCCGCGTTCCGCTTTATTGATTCGCTGCAGATATTCTCGCTGCTGGCGAATGTGGCCGATGCCAGGAGCCTGGTGATTCACCCGGCCAGCACCACGCATTCGCAGATGAATGCAGAGGAATTGGCCGCCAGCGGTATCACCCCCGGAACAGTCCGACTCTCCATCGGTCTTGAACACATTAATGATTTGCTGGCTGACCTGGAAAATGCTTTTCTCGCAGACTGAACCCTTGTACCATAAGAAAAATAGCTATGAATACCTACACTTCTGTGCCTGAACTGGTGGGCAGAACCCCGCTGCTGGAACCGGTGCGCTACAGTGCTGCCCACGGTTTGAAATCCCGCCTGCTGCTGAAACTGGAATCGAATAATCCTGCCGGCTCGGTGAAAGACCGCGTGGCCCGCTCCATCGTGGATGATGCCGAGGCCACAGGGCGTCTGCAACCCGGTGGCACGATTGTGGAACCCACCAGCGGCAATACGGGCATTGGCCTGGCTGCCATTGGAGCTGCCCGTGGCTACCGCGTGATTCTCACCATGCCGGATACCATGAGCGTGGAGCGCCGCAACATTGTGAAAGCCTACGGGGCCGAGGTGGTGCTTACCCCCGGAGCTGCGGGCATGCAGGGCGCGGTGGATAAGGCTAATGAGCTCGTGGAGCAGATTCCCGGGGCAATTCTGGCCGGCCAGTTCACGAACCCGGCCAATCCGGCTGCTCACTATGCCACCACCGGCCCGGAAATCTGGGAGGGGTGTGCCGGCAAGGTGGATGCCTTTGTGGCCGGCGTGGGTACCGGTGGCACGATTTCCGGCACAGGCCGCTATCTGAAGGAGCAGAACCCGGGAGTCCACATTGTGGCGGTGGAGCCTGCCGCGTCTCCCCTGCTGAGCCAGGGTGTGGCCGGGCCGCACAAGATTCAGGGTATCGGTGCCAACTTCATTCCCGCCACGCTTGACCGCAGTATCTACGATGAAATCATCGCCGTGGATAACGAAGTTCCCATTACCACGGCGCAGGAACTGGGGCGGCTGGATGGCGTGCTGGTGGGTATCTCCTCCGGCGCGGCACTCTGGGCCGCCACGCAGCTGGCGCAGCGGCCGGAGTGGGAAGGGAAGACCATCGTGGTCATCATGCCCGATGGTGCAGACCGTTACTACTCTACCAACCTTTTTGCCTGAATAGTCTCAACTGGTTGAAAATGAAGAATACCCGGGTGTTCCTTTTCAGGGAATGTTCGTTGAGTATAAGGAAAAATCATGCTTGCGGTGGTGGGCTGAGTATGATAGAGTAAGGAATCATGCAAAACGAACAGCTTTCTCTTGAATGGAAACAGCTGGCAGACCTGCCGGATGTTGAGGGCTTTGCCGGTTCCTATGCCGGTGTGAGCAACGGGGCACTCATCGTGTGCGGCGGTGCCAATTTCCCGGAAAAACCGCTCTGGGAGGGTGGCCCCAAGCGCTGGACAGACCGCATTTATGTGCTGCCCTCCAGCGATGGATGGAAGGATGCCACCCCGCTGCCCAAGCCCTTGGGCTATGGGGCTACTGCCACTCTGCCGCAGGGGGTCATGCTGATTGGCGGCAGCAATGCCGATGGTGCTCTGGCTGATTGCTACATGCTCACCTGGGATGGTGCAGATGTGCAGTGCAAGGCGGTGGCTCCGCTGCCCACCACGCTTACCGGCCACGCCGCCACTGTCATGGGGGGCAAGGTCTACGTGCAGGGCGGTTCTGTAGCCCCCGGCGAGCAGGATGCCGAAGCCCGCATGTGGGTCTATGACCCGGAGACCGATACCTGGAGCGATGGCGAGCCCATGCCCTGCCGCGGCCGTTTCCTGCAGCAGATGGCCACCATCGGCCACACCATTTATGTGCTGGGTGGTATCGGCCTGCAGCCTGGCGACAATGGCCGCATGGCCCGTGAAATGCTGACGGATGCCTGGAGCTGGAGCGCAGAGACCGGCTGGCGCCGTCTGGCCCACCTGCCGCACTACTGCGGCGCGGCTCCCACCCCCGCCCCGGTGATTGGCGGCCGCATCTACCTGCTGGGTGGCGATGATGCCACTGTAAAGGGCTTCACGCCGCAGAACCACCCCGGTTTCCATAACCAGAGCCTCTGCTACTGCCCCGGCAGCGATACCTGGTACGATGCCGGCGAAATTGCCGTGGCCCGCGCCGTGCTGCCCTGCGCCGTGTGGAACGGGATGGCCGTGATTGTGAACGGTGAGCAGCGCCCCGGCAAGCGCTCCAACCAGGTATGGGGAGCCCGGATTCGCTGATACGAAATTTCTGATAACTAAACTACATTGCAGCAAATGAAGAAACTACTGTTAATGCTGGGCCTCGCCTGCTGTCTCATGCCCACCTGGGCAGATGAGAAGAAAGAGGACGGGAAGAAGAAAGAGGATGATAAGGAGTTGAAGATACACGACCCCATCGGCCTGGCTGGTATGGTGGCTGTGCCGATGACTTCTGCGGACGGCGCTCCTCTGGTGGTGATGACCGGTGGTGCCAATTTCCCGAATGCTGTTCCGGGGGCCAGGACTCCGGCAGAGCGTGGGGCCAAGGTGTTCAGTGCCGATGTGACCGTCATGCCGGCACCCGGCACCTGCAGCAACCCTGAAAAAGCCAAGCCTGTGAAGGTGGGCAGCATGCCTTATTCTGTGGGCTATGCCGCTTTTGCCCCGGTGGACAAGGGCATGATTGTGGCTGGCGGTTGCAATGAAACGGGGCACCTGGCCAGCGTGGTGCGTGTGAGCGTGGATAACGCTCAGGTAACCACAGCAGAACTGCCCGCGCTGCCTGTTTCCGTGGCTTATCCCGCATTCGCTGTGGAAGCTGGTAAGCTGTATGTGATGGGTGGTCAGGAGAAGGCTGATTCCACCACCTGCCTGAACCGCAGCTTTGTGATGGATCTCACTCAGCCTGCCGCCGGTTGGCAGGAACTCGCTCCCATGCCGGGAGAAGGCCGCATGCTGGCTGGTGCTGGTGTGGTGCAGGGTAAGATTTACGTGGCCGGCGGTTGCTCTCTGCACCCGGATGCCAACGGCCAGGCCGAACGCACCTATCTGAAGAGCGTGGTATGCTACGACCCCGCCACCAACGCCTGGACAGCGGATCTGCCCGAAATGCCCGAAACCCTTGTAGGTGCCGCCAATCCTCTGCCTGTGGTCAGCGATACCCTTTATGTCATCTGCGGTGACCCCGGCAATTTCTACCGTGCTTCCCTGGCTGGTAAGGCCCCGGAAGAGCATCCCGGCCAGAACCGCACCATCTATGGCTTCAACCCTGCCACGGGCGAATGGAACAACGTAGGCTTCAAGAAAGTAGGTGTGGCTACTGCCCCGGCTGTGCTGCGCGGCAATGCCATCACCGTGGTTTCCGGTGAGACTCACCCTGGTGTCCGCACCCCGGTTGTCTCCACCATGAACTGCCCGGACTCCCACCCCACGCTGGGCTTCCTGGCTGACCTGACCCCCTGGCTGGCTCTCGGTATTGCCGTGCTGGCTATCATGACTGCGCTCAAGACTGGTCTCAAGAAGACGGTGATTGCGCTGAATGCCCCCGTTACCAAGCCCGGCAAGTGGGCCTGGATTGCCGTGGCGGTGCTCTGGGTGGTGGTCATGCTCAACTACTTCGACCGCCAGCTGCTGGCCGTGCTCAACAAGTCCCTCACCGAAGGCTTCTATGCCATCGAGATGACCCAGGAACAGTACGGTCTGGTGACCGCCGCATTCCTGATTGTGTATGCGGCCCTCTCCCCGGTGGGTGGCTATCTGGCCGACCGCTTCAGCCGTTCTTTCATCATCATGTGCTCCCTGGTCATCTGGTCCGTGGTGACCTGGATGACCGGTAAGGCCGGCAGCTTTGAAGAACTTATCTTCTGGCGTGGGCTGATGGGTGTGAGTGAGGCTTTCTACATTCCCGCTGCACTGGCCCTTATTACTGACTACCACCGCGGTGGAACCCGTTCGCTGGCCACTGGCCTGCACATGAGCGGTATCTATGCCGGTCAGGTGCTGGCTGGTTATGGTGCCATGATGGCCGGCGACCCCTGCCAGCTGGGCTGGCGCCTCACGTTCGAGGTGTTCGGCTTCATTGGTGTGGCCTACGGTCTTATCGTGCTCTTCTTCCTGCGTGACCCGAAGGGTGAGGAGGCTCCTGCTGCGGCTGTGGAAGCGGCTGTTAAGGAAGAGGCTGCACCTGCTGCTCCCCAGTTCACGATGGGGCAGATGCTCAAGAGTATCTTCACCGGCCGTGGCATGTATATGCTGCTGCTCATGATTTCCTTTGCAGGGTTTGCCAACTGGTTCCTGCTGAGCTGGTATCCCCGCCTGCTGCAGGATATGTTCAACATCACCGAGGCCGAGGCCGGTCCTCAGGCCACACTCTGGGTGAACATTGCCAAATACATTTCCGTGCTGGCCTGCGCCGTGATTGCTGACCGCTGGTACCTGCGCAACAAGAACGCCCGCGCCTATGTGCCCGGCATCGCCTTCTGTCTTGCCGGCCCCTGTGTGCTGGTGGCCATGTTGTTCGGTCTGGAAATCGGCCTGATTGCCGTGCTGGCTCTGGTATCGATGCAGGGTGTAGCCCAGGGTGCCATGGATGCCACCCTCATGCCCGTGCTCCGCAGCACGATTGATGAGCGCTTTGCCGCCACGGGCTATGGCCTGCTGAACCTGACTTCCGTGGGTGCCGGCGCTCTGGTGGCCTGGCTGGGTGGTAAGCTGATGGACAGCGGCGTGCCGCTGTCGGCCGTGCTCAGCGTGGCTGGTATCCTCATGGCTCTTACCGGGGTCATTCTCTTCTGTCTGCCCAAGAAGAGCAATGCGTGATATGGCCAGGATATCATCATTCCTTCTGTGTGCCGCTGCCGTTCTGGCGGCGGCACCGCTTTTCTCTGAGGCCCGGGCGCAGGATGATACCCCGCCTGTAACCAGAAGCAAAAAGAAGAAGGGCAAGAAGAAACAATCCGGCCAGGCCTGGCTGGTGGGCAAGCCAGCGGGGAAAGCGGAGTTGAAAGAGCTGGACAGCGAGCCTTATTCCCGTGGCATTGATGTGTTTGTGGCGGGGGAGGGAAACCCCTACGCCAGTATCCGCATACCTGATATCATTAACGCCGGCGGCATACTGGTGGCCATGGCCGAGGGGCGCTACCAGAATACCGACCAGGGGCAGAATGATCTTATCGTCTCCGTGAGTAAGGACGGAGGCAGGAAGTGGAGTAAGCCTGTGGTGGCTGCGGCTTCCAAGGGTGCTACCTTCAACAATCCCTGTCTGATATATGACCGGGAAGCAGACCAGATTGTGCTGTTTTTCCAGCGATACCCGGAAGGGGTGAAAGAGCGTCACCCGGATATCCCCACCGGGTGGCAGGATAAGCGCTGCATCCGCAACTTTGTCTGCTTTTCGAAGAATGGTACGCGGTGGAGCAAGCCTAAGGATGTGACCCGGTTTACCAAGAATGAGGGCGTGACCATTACCTGCAGCGGTCCGAATCCCGGGGTGCAGCTCACCCGCGGTGAGCACAAGGGCCGCCTGGTGGTGCCGCTGAATGAAGGCCCCTTTGGCAACTGGACGCTGGCGGCAGCTTATTCGGATAACGGAGGCAAGAAGTGGAGCATCGGTAAGAAATCAGATGCCGGCCGTGGTATCAACGAGGTATCGGTGGTTGAGACGGAAACCGGTGGTTTGTTTGTGGTGTCCCGTGCCTGGGGTGGCAATCTGCGCAAGGTGGCCTATTCTGAGGATGGTGGTGAGACCTGGGGGCCGGTGAATGACCACCCGGAGCTGCCCAGTCCGAATTGTCAGAACGGGCTGACCCGTTATTCCTATGCGGATGATGCAGCCCTGGGCAGCCGGGGGCGTATCCTGTTCTCCACGCCTACCAATGGCCGCAACGATGGCTTTATCAAGATGAGCTACGATGACGGCAAGACCTGGCCGGTGGCTAAGCACGTGGGCAGCGGCCCCTTTGCCTATTCGGTGCTCTGCCCGGTGAAACCGGGGGTAGCCGGGGTGCTGTTCGAGGTGAACGGTAATCCTATCCGCCATATCCGCTTTGCTCCGTTCAGTATTTCATGGCTGACGGATGGCGAAGACGATGGCCTTGCGAAATAACCTTGCTTGCAAAAAAATCCCCGCTGGATAGCCAGTGGGGATTTTTTGAAATGGGTTGATGAGTATTACCACTTACCCTTGCGGAAGCAGCCGATGCTGAGGGTGCCAATGAGCACCAGGGTGCCAATGATGATGAACATCCATTGCGTGGGGGAGAGCCATTCCCCACATGATTTGAGATACTTGCGCTGTATCTTTGCGGCCTGTTCGCCGGCAGCAGTGGCAATGACCGCCGGATTGCGGTTGACATCCGGGGTAACGGAAATGCTCTTCATCAGCTCTGTATTGGCGGTGATGGCTCTGAAATCGCGGTTCTCGGCAGAGGCGAGCAGGGGGTAATTCACGGCAACGGTGCCGTTCACATCATAACCGATGATGCCACCCACGCCATTCCAGCCGGCACCACGGCAGCCGGAGGCTACCACGGTGAGGGTGATGTATGCAGACCCGCTGCGGGTGAATGCTGCCGGATGGGTGGCCAGCTTGCCGTAGGGAATCACCTCACCCCAGGGCTTGCCGTGCCAGTTGCCGGAGATGCCGCCGGGGGTGGCCATGAGCCCCAGCTCATGGTTGCTTTCGAATGTGAGCAGGCGGGTGGGCTCTGTTACTCTGGAAGCGGCGGAGAGGTCGATGGTGACAGCCACGGCTGCGGTGGCGGCATTGGCCTTGCGGAAGTGGGAAACATTGTAGATAGGCAGGCGGGAGTAAAGAGCCCCGTGCTCCCCGGTCAGCTTGCCCGCTGTGCAGGTCACGCCTTCGCGCACCTTGGTTTCGGTGGAATCAGTGAACAGGGCAGTGGCAGAAAAGGCCGGAAAGGCGGCAAACAGGCAGACTGCCAGATGGAGAAGATATTTTCGCATATTCAGGTGATAAGCTTTCAGCTACTCTAGCGCATGAGCTGGGGCAATGCAAGCAAGATTTGCGTTTTAGATGGTGAATCTACGCATTTTATGGTGGAATAAAGCCCTTCCTCCTTGACCTTTTGCCAGATAACGGTTACACTCTCGCGCATGCAGGAGTTGGAAATCATGTCTCCCGCCGGGTCGTTTGAATCGCTGGCCGCCGCTTTGCGCGCCGGGGCTGACAGCGTGTATTTCGGTGTGGGTATGTACAACATGCGCGCCCGTTCCACCGTGAATTTCACCGTGGAAGACCTGCCGAAGGTGGCGCGCCTGTGCCACGCATGCGGCGCGAAGGCCTACCTGACCTGCAATGTGATTATCTACGATGAGGAGCTGGAGGGTATGCAGCAACTGCTGCGCCAGGCGAAGGATGCCGGGGTGGATGCCGTGATTGCAGCAGACCTGGCTGTCATTTCCTATGCTCACAGCATCGGGCTGGAGGTGCATATCTCTGTGCAGGCGAATGTGTGCAACATGGGCGCAGTGCGCTTCTTTGCCGCCTATGCCGATGTGATGGTGCTGGCCCGCGAGCTCAAGCTCAGCCAGATTCGCCGGATTATCGAAGGTATCCGCGAGGAGAACATCACCGGCCCCTCCGGCAGGCAGGTGCGTATCGAGGTGTTTGCCCATGGTGCGCTCTGCATCGGCATTTCCGGTAAGTGCGGCATGAGCCTTGCCGCCTATAACGCCAGTGCCAACCGTGGGCAGTGCTACCAGCTCTGCCGCCGTAAATACCGCGTGACCGATACTGAGACGGGCTTCGAGATGGATATTGATAACCAATACATCATGTCGCCCAAGGATATCTGCACCATTCGCGTGATTGACCAGTTGGTGGATGCCGGGGTCTCGGTGTTCAAGCTGGAGGGCCGTGGGCGTTCGGAAGCCTATGTCTCCACCGTGACCTCGGTGTACAAGGAAGCGGTGCAGTGCTGCGCTGCCGGTGAGTGGAGCCCGGAGAAAGTGGCCGCCTGGGAGGAGGAGCTGCTGCGCGTGTTTAACCGCCAGTTCTGGCACGGGGGGTATTATCTGGGCGAGGAATGGGACACCTGGAGCGGCTGTTCGAACAGTCTGGCGCTGGAGCAGCGCCAGCACCTGGGCCGCGTGATGCGCTGGTATGCCCGGGCTGGTGTGGCAGAAATCCGCCTGGAAGCCGGCCCCGTATCCCCTGGCGATAAGATAGAAATCACGGGTGTGACCACCGGCATTGTGCGCGTGACCGTGCCCGAGGTGCGTTGCGATGATGAACATGGAGAAACCCAGGTGGTGCCGGTGGCACCCAAGGGAGCCACGGCACTTATTGCTGTGCCTGCCAAGGTGCGCCATGGCGATAAAGTTTATATAGTGACCCGCAGAAAACTCAGATAATCATGAAAATCGATACTCTCTTCACCTCAGAACAGATAGCCGGAGCTGTGCGTAAGATGGCGGTGCAGCTGGTGGAACGCTTTGGTGACGAACGCCCGGTGAAGGTGCTTTCCCTGCTCAATGGCGCGCTGTGGTTCACTGCAGATCTGCTGCGGTTGCTGCCGGCCAATTTTATTCTGGAAACCGCCCGTGTTTCCAGCTATGGTGCCGCCCGTGAAACCAGCGGCAAGGTGACTTGGAAAACCCCCGCCCCTTATTGTGAGGATATGCGTGTGCTCGTTCTGGACGATGTGCTGGACAGCGGCGTGACGCTCAGGAATGTGAAAGCGGAACTGCTGCGGCTGGGGGCTGCCGAGGTGGTGACCGCCGTGGCGGTGGATAAGCCGGAAGGCCGCCGTGTGGAGTTCGAGGCCGACTATGTGGGGCTGGTGGCACCCAATTTGTATCTGGTGGGTTACGGCATGGATGCCGATGGTTCCTTGTACCGCAATCTGCCCTATGTGGGTGTGGTGCGCGACTAACTCTTACTTTGTACCTCTCAGGGTTTGTCCGTTATCCGGGGCAATGAATCGCCCGGCGGGGATCTTGTTTTCGCGCAGGGCGCGGGCCAGGTCATCGAGCGTTTCCTGGTAGCCTTCATTGGCGAGCTGCCAGGTGCCGAAGTGGCAGGCAATGGCCTGTCTGGCTTCCAGGTGCTGGAAAGCCTCTACCGCCTCTGCCGGGGAGATGTGGCCGTTGCGAATCCAATCCGGCTTGTAGGCACCGATGGGGATGAGCGCGACATCCGGCGCACCAAGGCGCTGGCGGATTTGGCTGAAACAGCCAGAGCGGGCGGAATCGCCCACGAAATAAACCGATGGGCCACCCGGTGATTGCAGGTAGAAGCCGCACCAGAGCGAGCGGTTGCGGGTGTAGGTTTTGCGGTAGCGGTTGCTCCAGTGTCTGGCCGGGGTCAGGGTGATGCGCAGATTGCCGTGCTGCACGCTTTCCCACCAGTCGGCCTCGATGATACGGAGCTCTTCGCCACAGTGGTATTCCACCAATCCGCCCAGTCCCAGGGGCACAATGAAGACCGGGTTGTGCTCGAGCGCCAGGCGTTTCAGGGTGTCTGCATCAAAATGATCGTAGTGGTCGTGCGAGAGCAGGCACACATCAATCCGGGGCAATTGCTCCCAGGCAATGCCCGCCGGGCGGTGGCGCCTGGGACCGAAGCCTTGCACCGGGCTGGTGTAGTCGCTCCAGATGGGGTCGGTCAGGATATTGAGCCCGGCGGTGCGGATGAGCATGGTGGAGTGGTTCACCAGGGTGATTTCCCAATCGGCACCATCCACCAGCGGGGCCAGCCGGGGCTGGTGCGCCAGCTGCGTCACGGTGGGGTAGTCGCCTTTGGTGTGACGCTCTCTGAGCCACTGCAGCAGGTTGCTGGTCTTGTACAGGGTACTGGGCTCAGGGTTGTAGAAGAAGGTGCCGTCGAAATGGTCGGTCACGGGTCCCTCCCATTCACCCCCGCGGCACAGCCAGCGGGGCATCAGGAAATCTCCTGCCAGCAGCATGGTGCCTGCTGCGGCCAGCACCACGGAAACCAGCATGCACTTCAGACGGCGGCTCATGCTTCGAATCGGTGTTGGATGAGCACGTTGAAGTGGTCGCCCGCGCCCGGTACGGCAATCAGGTGGCGGTCAGCAGCGCTGGCGGGGTCGGCCAGGTCTTTCAGATAGGCATACTGGCTCATGTACTGCACGCGGTCGCCCACGCAGTTTTCGGCCAGCTGGCGCAGGTCGGTGAAATTCACATCGGCGGTCACATCGCAGCGGCCGGCCAGGGCGGGCAGCTCATCGGCCTGCACCAGCTGGTGGGCCTTGTAGCCGCGCAGGGTGCCGGCAGGGCGGCGGTGGTAAAGGGTGTCGTTCAGCTCACCGTAATCAATGGTGACCATGGTGCCGCATTTCCAGAGCGGTTGCCAGGCGGCATACCACTTGTGGTAGCTTTCCTGCACCTCCACAATCTGCCCCTCGTAGGCCCAGCGGGAGAACACGCTGGATTCCGGCAGCGGGCGCTCCTTCACAGCGCGTACGATATGCCCGCGGTTCACGGAAAATCCCAGTTCAAGCCACTTGCTGTCCTGGTATACGAACTGGCGGGCAGGGAAGGCATCCGGCAGTTCGTTGGAAAAGATGAAAGCGCGGCCCCCGGCGTGTTTGATGGCTTTTTCAATCGTTTCGTACACGCGCACGAAGTTGCCGCCCACCATGAGCTGTAAATCGCGCAGCGCCTTGGAGCGGTCCACCATGTAGTAGCGCACACGCAGGCGGTTGAAGAAGCCCAGGGCGCGGGCCATGCTGGTAGCCATATCGCCATTGCCCCCACCAATCTCGATGATGGGCAGGCGGCGGTTAAAGGCGCGGCAGCTCTGCTCCCACTGCTGTACCAGGCGGCGGGCCAGCAGGTCGCTCATGGTGGCGGTGGTGGAGAAATCCCCGCGGAAGCCGATATCGGCTATATTCGTGTTGTAGTAGCCGCCATCCGGGTCATAGAGTGCCAGCTCCATGAATTCCTCCATGGAAATCCAGTTGCCGTGGGCCAGGATGTGCGGGGCCAGGTTCATTTTACTTGGAAAGTTCCAGCATGCGTTCCAGCGGGGTGGCAGCGCGCAGCCGCAGCTCCTCCGGCACGCGTACTTCGGGTGCCATGTCGCGCAGGCAGTTGCGCAGCTTTTCCAGCGTGTTGAGCTTCATGTATTCGCATTCGGCGCAGGAGCACTGCCCCATGTCCATTGGGATGAATTCCTTGCCCGGCACCAGCTTGCGCAGACGGTGCAGGATGCCCGTTTCGGTCACGATGATGAACTTGCTGCACTCCGCATCGCGGCAGTAGGGAATCATTTTTTCCGTGGAGCAGATGTGGTCGGCCAGCAGGCGGATGGGTTCCTGGCATTCCGGGTGGCAGACCACCAGGGCTTCCGGGTGCCTGGCCTTGGTGGCCAGCAGCTGGTCGCGGGTGAAACGCTCGTGCACGTGGCAGGCACCGTTCCACATGGTCATCACGCGCCCGGTCTTCAGGGAGGTCCAGGCTCCCAGGTTGCGGTCCGGCACAAAGAGGATGGGGCGGTCCGTGGGGGCGGTTTCGATGATGCGCTGGGAATTGCCGCTCGTCACGATGACATCGGCCAGGGCTTTCACACCGATGGAGCAGTTCACATAGGCAATCACGTAGTAATTCTTCTCCTTGTTCTCCTCCAGGAAAGCGGCCAGCTCCTCCGCCGGGCAGGAAGCCTCCAGCGAGCAGGCGGCATTGGCATCCGGCAGCAGCACTGTGCGGCTGGGGTTCAGGATGCAGGCGGTCTCGGCCATGAAATGCACACCGCAGAACACGATGACATCGCATTCGGCCTCCTGTGCCTTGCGGGCCAGGGCCAGGGAATCGCCTACAAAGTCGGCCAGGTCCTGAATCTCCGGGCGCTGGTAGCTGTGGGCCAGAATGATGGCGTTGCGTTCCTGCTTCAGACGCAGAATTTCATCGATAAGGGATTCGTTGCTCATAATGGGTGAGGGTAGGGGGTTAGTTTTTGTTGCGGGTCATGTATTTCATGAGGGCATACAGGCCGGCCAGCATCACAATGGCCAGCACGACGAGGTGCGATTCATCCTTCACGGCGTGCACCAGGTCCTCCGGGCTGTTCATGATGCCGGGGTGTTCGCGGCCCACTTTATCGCCGAACCAGGCCAGCACCCAGCACCAGATGGCCGAGCCGGTGATGGTGGCCAGGCTGAACATGGTGAAGTTCATCCTGACCAGCCCTGCGGGAATGGAGATGAGGTGGCGGATGACCGGCAGAAAGCGCGCAAAGAAGATGCCGGCAGTGGAGTATTTGTTCATGAATACCTCTGCCTTTTCAATCTTGTGCGGCGGCATGAAGAAGTATTTGCCGAAGCGGAACATGAACGGCCGCCCCAGCCAGAGAGCCATGAAGTACATCACGCACGACCCCAGGTAGGAGCCCACCGTGCCGGCGATGACTACTCCCCAGAACGACATGCTGGCATCCGGGAATGTGGCGGCAATGGCCGCCGGTGGCACTACAATCTCACTCGGCACCGGGATGATGGAGCTCTCCATGGCCATGAGGATGACCACGCCCCAGTATCCCCACTGCTGAATGCAGTCCATACAGAAGACAAGGAACTCGTGCATGCGGGGATTATGCACACATTTGCCCGGATTAAAAGTCTTTTCTTGCAATTTTTTCGCGCGCGTGATAGAGTGCTGGTATGAAGATGTTTGTGGTAGCCGGCGAGAAAAGCGGCGATAAACAGGGCGCATTGGTCATGCAGGAACTGCTGCGCCGCCGTCCTGATCTGGAAATCGTGGGCCTGGGCGGTAACAGGATGCATGCCCTGGCTCCCGGGGTGGAGGACTGGGCAGATGCTGCCGCCGTCATCGGCATCGTGGAGGTGCTGCGCCATATCCGCTTCTTTGCCCGCAAGCTCAGGGAGATGACGGAGCGCATTGCCTCCGAACAGCCGGATTGCCTGCTGCTCATTGACTACCCCGGTTTCAACCAGCGCCTGGCCGAGCGCGTGCGCAAGGTGTCGCCCAAAACGAAGATTGCCTGGTTCATTGCCCCCATGGTGTGGGCGTGGAAGAAGGGGCGTATCCCCAAGCTGGCCGCTGTGCTGGATTTGATGATGTGCTCCTTCCCGTTTGAGAAACCGCTTTTCGAGAAAGCCGGCCTGCGCACGGAATTTGTGGGTCACCCGCTGGTGGATGATATCCTGGCCGCCCGCCGCACCGATGTGCGCGAAAAGAACCTCATCGGCCTCTTCCCCGGCAGCCGCAACCGCGAGGTGGAGCGCCACTTCCCTGTGTTCCTGGATGTGGTGAAGGAGCTCCGCTCCCGTCACCCCGAGTGGCGTTTTGAGACCTCTGCCAGCTCCGAAAAACTGGCCGCCACCATGCGCCGCATGGCCGATGAAGCCGGTATGCCTGCCGAAATCATCAATATCTGCCCCGGCAGCTACCATGACCTCATGGATCGCGCGGAGGCTGCCCTGGTCACCAGCGGTACCGCCACGCTTGAAGCCGCGCTGCACGAACTGCCTTTCGCCCTGGTCTATAAGGTGGCGGCGGGTACCTACATGATTGGCCGCATGATTCTCACCATCAAGTATATCGG
>JAFXDR010000002.1 GCA_017521145.1 Akkermansia sp.
TCCTTCAAGCCCTCCTCTGTGTTCAAGTCTGCTGTGCCTGCCAAGAAGACTTGCAAGAAGGGTGGCTGCAAGAAGAAGTAAGCCTTTTTTCAGATTGTCTTTCATCAGTCCTGCTGCCCGGGTTCCGTCTCCCCCGGGCTGTGGGGCTTTTTTTGTGCTGGGGGGTGTAATCGCCGTGTTCAAACGGGTATTTTTCATGCCGGACGGTACTTTGTGATTTACATCGCGCGCGTAATATGATAAACATATCGCGCTATGGACTTAGAGCAACGCGAAATTAGCGCAGAAACGATTTCCCCGTATTTCGAGCAATACTTCGGACACAAACCCACCGTTGTAGCGGCTTCTCCCGGCCGAGTAAACCTCATTGGTGAGCATACCGACTACAACAATGGCTTCGTGCTGCCGATGGCTCTGAACAATATCAACGTCATTGCCGTGGCTCCTTCCCCCACTGGTAAGCACCGCTGGATTGGTGCCCTGGGCGAGACCATGATTGAGATTGACCCGGCAGATGCCTCCAAGCCTGGTGACCCCTTCTGGAGCAACTATGTGCGTGGCGTTATCTGCATGCTGGAGCGCCGCGGTATCAAGGTGCCCGCCGTGGATATGCTGATTGATTCCAACGTGCCGCGTGGTGGCGGCCTTTCCTCCAGCGCCGCATTTGAGGTTTCCGCCTGCACGGCCCTGGCTGCCCTCTGCGGGGCGGATGTGCCCCCCACTGAGCGCGCTTTGATTGGCCAGGCTACGGAGCACGAGTTCGTGAATGTGCCCTGCGGCATCATGGACCAGTTCATCTCTGCCAATGGCCGCAAGGACCACGCTCTCATGCTCGATTGCAAGGACCTTTCCTACAAGCTTATCCCCATGGTGGATCCCGCCGTGAGCGTGCTCGTGATAGATTCTGACGTGAAGCACTCCCTGGCCGATGGCGGCTATGCCGCCCGCCGCAAGAACTGCGAGGATGCCTGCGTGGTGCTGGGCGTACCCTCCCTGCGCGAGGCCACACTGGAGATGCTGGAAGAGAAGAAGAGCGAGCTGGGCGACCTGTGCTACCGCCGCGCCCGCCACGTCATTGGCGAAAACCTGCGCGTTGCCGCCTTTGCTGAGGCTGTGCATAAAGGCGATTGGGATGCCGCCGGTGTGGCCATGCGCGCTTCCCACGCTTCCCTGAAGGATGATTTCGAGGTCTCCTGCGGCGAGGTGGACACCCTCGTCTCTCTGGCCGACACGATTCCCTCTGCCGCTGCCGTATACGGCGCCCGTATGACGGGTGGCGGTTTTGGCGGCTGCATCGTGGCACTGGTCAAGAGCGAAGCCGTGCAGCAGGTGGCCGAGGAAATGATTGAGGCCTACCGCAACGCCCTGGGCATCGAGACCGATTATCTCATCACCCGTCCGGGCGAGGGTGCCCGCGTGCTTTATCAGGCCTGATTCAAACACATAGAACCGAATATCTTATGAAACACATGCTGACAATGCTGGGCGCTCTGGCGCTCATGAGTGGCAGCGCGATGGCTCAGGAAGCCGCCGCTGCCCCCGCTGCGCAGGACGTGCTCCCGCTCTGGGAGATGATTGTCTTCTGCGTGGTTGTCGTGGGTGTGATTGCCCTGGGTATCTGGAAATCCGGAGACTCTGGTGAAAACACCGAAGAGAAGAAAGAAAAGGGCGCAGCCGATTACTTCCTGGCTGGTCGTGGGCTGAGCTGGTGGCTCGTAGGTTTCTCCCTGCTGGCTGCCAACATCTCCACCGAGCAGTTTGTGGGCATGAGCGGTCAGTCTGCCGACTGGCTGGGTCTGGCCATTGCCGGTTACGAATGGCTTGCCGCCATCGTGCTGGTTATCGTGGCCTTCACTTTCCTGCCCATGCTGCTGAAGCGTGGTGTGTTCACCATTCCGCAGTTCCTGGAGGAACGCTACAACGGCGTGGCCCGTGTCATCATGGCTCTGGTGAACCTGCTCATTCTGGTGGGCGTGCCCACCGCTGCCGTGATTTATGCCGGTGCCAGCGTGGTGTCTGTGTACTTTGACCTTTCCGTTCCCACCGGCTGTCTCATCATTGCCGGTGCCGCCACGGTGTATGTGTATGTGGGTGGTCTGAAGGCCTGCGCCTGGACCGATCTCATCTGGGGGGCCGCTCTCATCGTGGGTGGCGGTGTGGTGGCCTACTTCGCCATTATGACCCTGGGTGCCTACCCGACCCTGCCGGAGAATGTGGTGGCCACCGCTACCACTACGGCCAACACCAGTGCTGAGGCTCTGGCCTCCACCGGTTCCCAGTTCTGCGACGGCCTGAACCGCATGATAAATCTCAACGCCGGTGAGGTGGAAGGCGCTGCCAACGGCATTGGCGGCAAGCTGCACATGATGCGCGAGGAGTCCGACCCCGTCATGCCCTGGACCGTGTATCTCCTGGGGCTCTGGATTCCCAACTTCTTCTACTGGGGCCTTAACCAGTACATCATGCAGCGCACCCTGGCTTCCAAGAGCCTCGAAGAAGGCCAGCTGGGTATCGTGTTTGCTGCTTTCCTCAAGCTCCTTATCCCCTTCGTGGTGATTATCCCCGGCATCCTGGCCTACAACCTGTACAGCGACAAGCTGGCAGCCAAGGCCGATTCCAACACCGCTGCCATTGTTGCCACTGCTGAGCAGTCCGGCAAGAAGGTCATCTACGACGTGGCCGCCAGCCGCCTGGTGCGTGCTGATGCCGCTGCTCCCTCCGTGGATTTCATCAAGAAGAACCTTGCAGCCGTGGGTGCTGCTGACCAGGTGCCTGCTCTCGAGGCCAAGGCTGCTGAGCTGGCCGCCATTCCTGCCAAGGATATTGCTGCCCGCAATGCCAAGGCTGGTGAGATTCTGGCCATCGATAAGGCCGCTACCAAGGCTGCCCGCACCAATGCCGCGGAATACACCGTGACCACCACGCTGGCTGCCTACCAGTACGACTACGCTTTCGCCACCCTGCTGCGCGAGCTGCTTCCCGGCACCGGCTGGGCATGGTTTGTGCTGGCCGCCCTCTTCGGCGCTGTGGTGAGCTCCCTGGCTTCCATGCTCAATTCTGCCTCCACCCTCTTCACCATGGACCTCTACAACAAGTCCAGGGAAGTGGCCACCGGCAAGCCTGCTTCCGATAAGCAGCTTGTGGCCGTGGGCAAGGTGGCGGTGCTGGTGTGCGCCGTGATTGCCACGGTGGTGGCTCCCTTCCTGGATAACCCCGCTTTCGGTGGTATCTTCACCTTCATCCAGGAGTTCCAGGGCTTCCTGAGCCCGGGCGTGCTTGCCGTGTTCCTCTTCGGCTTCTTTGTGCCCAAGTGCCCCCGCGTGTTCGGTTGGCTGGGTATCGTGGTGGGTGCCGTGGCCTACGCCTCCTTCAAGTGGGTTGAAATCCTGGGTTGCACCGGTGATTCCTTCCTCAACCGCATGGGCTACTCCCTCATCGTGGTGTGCCTGGTGGGCCTCATTCTCACCATCGTGAACCACATCAAGGGTGGCGAAGCCGTGGTGCTTACCGATAAGGGCATCATAGAGATGAAGACCTCCGGCCGTGCCAAGGCTTTCGGCTGGGCTGTGATTGCCGCTACGGTGGCTCTCTACATCATCTTCTGGTAAAAAATATTCGCAGAATATTTTTCATACCCGCATTCCGTGAGGAATGCGGGTATTTCATTTATGCTCAGCCATGAATTCCATACGCAGTTGCACCCTGCATGAAAAACACCCTGTGGGCGTATTCAGGACTTGCGGCCACGGGGATGAAAACTCTGGTGAAGCGCCACCAGCCGCTTCTGGTCCACATGGGTATACACCTGGGTAGTGGATAGGCTGGCGTGGCCCAGCATGTCCTGAATCACGCGCAAATCTGCCCCGTTTTCCAGCAGGTGGGTGGCAAAGGAATGCCGCAGGATATGCGGGTACACATTTTCCGGCAGCCCGGCAGCGCGTGCGCGCTCTTTGATAATCTGGCGGATGCGGTCGCGGGTGAGCCGCTCTCCGCGGTTCGAAAGAAAGAGCACATCTGCCCGGCGCCCGTTGCGCAGCAATCTGGTGCGGGCGTGCTCCAGATAACTGCGCAGTGCTTTGGCGGCCACACCTCCCAGGGGTACATAGCGGGTCTTGCGTCCTTTGCCGGTGATACGCAGAAAATTTTCCTCCCAATCGACTTGTTCGGCGCGCAGGTTGACCAGTTCGCTTACGCGCAGTCCGCTGCCATAGAGCATTTCGAGCATAGCGCGGTCGCGCGCGCCATAGGGCAGATCGGCCGGGTCAATGCTCTGCAACAGGGTGTTCACCTCATCGGCCCGCAGGGTTTCGGGCAGGGTGCGGGCAGCGCGCCCACACTCCAGCAGAGCCGCCGGGTTGCCGGGCAGCACCTTTTCCCTTGCCAGATAGCGGAAAAACTGGCGCAAGTGCACCATAGCCACCCGGCAGGAGGCTGCTGCCAGCCGGCATTCCCCGCGCAGCCAGCGGTGGTAGGCTGCCAGCATCGGCTCATCCACATCGGCCGGGCTGTGGCCGTGCCCGGCACACCAATCGGCAAAGCGCGCCAGGGTGCGCTGCACCGAGAGACGATAATTGACACTCAGCCCGCGCTCCGCTGCCAGATACAGCAGGAAACTGTCAATCAGGCTGGGAAGAGCGCGGCTCATGCAGAGGGGCCTTATTCGGCAAAAGTGCCAGCCGGTTCCGGCAATTCCTCTGTGGGGGTGGGCAGACTGCTGTCATCTGCTGCGGGGGCGTTCTGCAACTCGCGGCGGCGGGCGTTGAACTCATCCGTCTTCCTGGATTTCTTGCTCACCACCAGCACCGTGCGACCAGTGGTACTGGTCATGATTCGCTGGTCACCATTGAGCGGCTCCTCATCGCCCCAGTCATCCACCAGGGGAAGCCCGGCCGTGATGGGCAGGGGACCATCGTCCGCGTTTGTAGCCACCAGTTTCACCGGATTCACAAAATCAGTCTCGCGCAGGAAACCTTTGCTGCCGTCCTCCAGCTCCACGAAGTAGTACAGCCCTTCACAGGAGATGATGGTGGCGCTGGCAGCCTCCACCATGCGTCCCTTGGCCCCCTCATAATAATCGGGGTTGCGGTTGAAGAGATAAGCCTTGCCCTGCTGCACTTCCAGAGTTTCACCATCCTTGTAGGCTCCTTCCTTCACGTATTTGGCGCGGGCTTCGGCGCGCACGGCATCCATGCCGGGCGGATCCAGCGGCGAGGATTCCTCCAGGTAAATAGGCGTATACACACCCGGTGAGCTGAGACGCTCCACAATGCCACAAGAGGTGAGCATGGCCAGACTAAGCAGGGATATGGCAGCCAAGGGTTTCATGCGCGGAATCGTACCACTTTTTTCCGCATTTGGCAAGACCGGAGAAATGCAGATTCCCGAATTGCGGATGCAGAAGGTAAAATGTTTAGTCGCGGCTCTCGCTACTCCGCATACAAAAAAGCCTGAGAGCATCTCAGGCTTTTTTCCATAACCCCATGCTGCCGGGGGGGGGCTGTTTGAAATTTTGAATGTAGAAATTTTGATTTTGAATGTATGAGATTCGCTGTGCTGCGCACAGGGTAACCAGCAACAAGCGCTGAGAGTATCTCAGCGCTTGTTATAATGCTCCATGCTGCCGGGAGGCAGCATGCGAATTTCACATTCTGCATTCTGCATTCTGAAATCTGCATTCCTTCAGGCTCCCATGAGCGCCTCGCGGTTCACGAAGAACACCGCCCCCAGCACGCAGAGGAAAGCCCACAGGTAATCCCATTTCCACTGCTCGCCCATGTACAGAATCATGAAAGGAACAAAGATGCTCAGGGTGAGGGCTTCCTGCATGATTTTGAGCTGGGCCAGAGAAAGGCCGTAAGCGCGGCCCAGGTGGTTGGCGGGTACCATGAAGCAGTATTCGAAGAGAGCCAGCCCCCAGCTCATCAGAATCAGCATCCACATAGGGGTGGTAGTGGTTTCCCCGGGCTTGCGTAGAAATCCGTACCAGGCAAAGGTCATCACGACATTGCTCATAAACAACAGGCAGATGGATAAGGCAAGCTTGTACATGGCGGCGCACTAAAATAGACCTGCGCGTGGGCCTTGTCAAGACTTTGTCTGCCAAAAAGATAACGCGGCAGCACGAGGGCATGATTTAGGCTTGCAGAGCAGGGGGATGCAGGGTAAAATCCGGCTCGTATGCAAAAGAGAGCCCTTATTGCCCTTGCATTTGCCATGCCCGCTCTGGGCACGGATATGCCACCAGCCATCCCCGATGCCCCCATCGAGTACACCGAAATAAGCTATGAGCAGGAAACTGCTCCCGCAGATCCGTATATTGCCCCGGTGGAAGCCCCTGCCATGCCCGGCCCCGTGGCCGCGGCATCATCGGAACCCGGTGGCTGTGTGAACCTGAACCTGTACAGCACAGATTACACGGTGCGCGGTATGGGGGTGCGCGATGCGTTCAGCAAGGCTGGCTATTCCTCCGTGAGTGGTTCCTGGACCATGCCCAACCGCAATCTTTTCGGTAAGGGACTTCAGCACCGCATCGGGGGTGAATACGGCATCATCTGGGATTCTGCCAGCGAGCTGAGCAACCCGCATGTAGCCCGGTTCACCTATGCCATAGGCAAGGAAATTTTTCCGAATCTGCTGGCTGAGCTGGGTTATACCCTGCGCCACGGCGGGCTGGAGGGGTATGTGGCACGCCACTATGATGGCGCCGGCCACCACACCACGCAGGAATTCAACGCCAGCCTGAGCTACAACGACCACCAGCGCGGCTTCTTCGGCAAGGCCGAGGCGGGTTTCTCCTTTTACGGGCTCACCGGCACCTGGTTTGATATCGAGGCCGGCTACCGCTTTACCGATGTGCTCAGCCGCGGCAACATGGGGGCAGACCTGGAGCTTTCTGCCGGTGTGGCCCCCTCCATCGGCTACTGGGGCAGTGGTGTGAACGGGGTGGATGCCTGGCGCATCAAGGCTGCCTTGCTGCCCTATTCGCACAGCGGCACTTTCGGGCGCGATTCCCGTTTCTTCATCAAGCCCTGGGTGCAGTGCTCCTGGGCAGGTGGAAATTCCAGTGAGATGCGCCATGATAACGGCGGGGTGGATATGGTGGATGATTTCTGCTTCACCCTTGGCATTGACTGCGGATTCACCTTCTGACGAAAAAAATGCTTGCATAGGGGAGTTTCCTTGTGTAGAATGCCCCCGCAATCCGCCGGATTAGCTCAGTGGTAGAGCACCCGATTTGTAATCGGACGGTCGTCAGTTCGACCCTGACATCCGGCTTGCAACCCGTTCCTCATTGATGAGGAGCGGGTTTTTGTTTGACAAGGATGCCTGCCAGGTAATATACTCACCCTTGCGATGTCGTCATGCTTATACAACATCAGGCTTTTCCTTATGATGCCGCTGCTGGCTATGCAGTTGCTGCAGCCGCTGTGTGGTGAAGAAGACACCCTGAGTAAGGGAATCAGGGTGGTCAAATCTCTCTTTGACCACCGCCGCCAGGATGTGCGCGAAGCCGCGGCCCGCGAGGCTGCTGAACGCGAAGCCAGGGAGGAGGAAAAACTCCCCTCGTTTACGGGTAAGAAATACAATGCCGATACCGAGAACCTGTTGAAGCTGCTGGAAAATATGCTGAAGACCCGCATCGGGGCCGAGGGGAATTTCAAGGCTGGCACATCGGTGAACCGCGTTATCAAGGCGATATGTGATCGTGCAAAGGAGGTCGAAACTCCGGTTGATGTGAGCTGGGAAGACGAATCTGAAGATAATGCCAGAATCAGATTACGAGACGATGTTCAGCTCTCGGGGTGCAATCTGGCTGAGGCCTTGCACCGCATCTGTGCTGCGGCAGACTGCGAGTATGTCGTGCGGGAAGGGCAGATTGTTCTGAAATACGTGGCTGATGCGCCAACTACCATGTCGCTGCTGTACTATAGATTTGTTGTAAACGGATGCTTTATCATGCAGCGAGCAGATGGTACACGCGTTGCCTATCTTGACCGGGAAGCCAAGAGCGATTCGATTGCCACAATCAAGTCGAAACGGTGGGGCGCTCAGCTGAACCGTAAGATTTCGGGTAAATACAACGAATACAGGTGCATTCTGACCCTTAAATCCTTGCCGTATACCCTCCTTCGCTGCAAACGGGATCTGGATACATTGTACACGCAATGGCTGGGGTCGGGGGAGGCTGAGATGAACGTGGCCGACCACACCAGGGACAGGCGTTGGCGCATGGAGCAGAAACTGGAGTCTGCTCTGGCTGTGCCGGTGGAATTTCCCCGCGCAACCACGGTGAAAGATGTGGTGAAATACTTCACCCTGGTTTGCCGTTACGCCAAATTGAAAGCCAATGTCAAATTCAAGGCCGAGCGCGAAGACCTGGAAACGCCTCTTCCCAGACCCCTGAAAATAGGTACCTGCACCATTCTGGAGGCGCTGTTCTGTGCGTGTGATTCCATGAAGGGGAGTTATAAGCTGCGCCTGCCCTGGATCACATTCACCCCCGGAGTGCTCGAGCCCCGCAAATATGCCGCCAATTCAGCCCTGATAAAACAGCTTTGGGATACGGAAAATAAGAAATACATGGGCAAGAATGGCAGGGCTCGCCAGTCTTCCTCGGCGCGCGAGGTTACGGACATTACGACTAAGGCTACTCTGCGGGCGTTTGAAATTCATCTGCCGTTTAACGGGAGTGCAAGTTACGATGCTTCCGATAAGACAATTACTGTGGAGGCTGATCCCCGTTCCATTCACCGTTTGAACCGTTACCTGAAGTCGGCTGGAGCGGTAGATAATCCTTAGCCCCATAACATGAGATTCTGTACCCCCTGCCGCCGGATGTCCCAATTTTGAAATTGACTTTGTGAGCATCCGGGTGCATAGTATGGAGTATGAGCAGACCCGAATTCCTGGCCGCGCGCGATATGAACAGCCGTGCGGAAAAGCACACCTCGTTCTCCATCCCGGTGAACACAGGTAACCCTGTGCTGGATGCCAACCTCTACGACCTCTCCCGCCGCTTCTGTGGAGAGCACTCGCCCGATACCGTGCTGCAGATGCTCGCCACCGTGCTGAACGCCGCCGGCAGCCCGCTGGGTGAGCACGATCTGGAAATCATGAACCGCGCCATGGAGGAAATGTACCGCGCGGACAAAATGTTCCTGCCTTACGAAAACCGCCGCAAGATTGCCTGTTTCGGTTCTGCCCGTATCCGCGAAAACGACCCCAGCTACATTCAGGCCCGCGCCTTTGCCGACCTGGTCTCCAGCCAGGGGTACATGGTCATTACCGGTGGTGGCCCGGGGCTCATGCAGGCCTGCAACGAAGGCGCCACGGAGGAAAACTCCTTCGGGCTCAACATCACCCTGCCGTACGAGCAGCATCCCAATCCTGTGATGGACGGCAGCAGCAAGATGATGAACTTCTACTACTTCTTCACCCGCAAGCTCAACTTCCTGAAGCAGAGCGATGCCCTTGTCGCTTTCCCCGGCGGTTTCGGCACCATGGATGAAATCTTCGAGGCCATCACCCTGATTCAGACAGGTAAATGCACCATCTTCCCCGTGGTGCTCATGGACCCTCCCGGCGAATCATACTGGCACCGCTGGATTCACTTCATCGAAAAGGAACTGCTTGAGGCCGGTCTTATCTCACCGGAGGATATGAAGCTCCTCTACGTCTCCAAGGACGCAGAGGATGCCTACCACCACATTGCCCAGTTCTACAGCCGCTATCACTCGTACTATTTCGATGGCGATGCTCTTTCCATCCGCCTCTCCCACCCCATGGCAGAAGCTTCTCTCCCCTGGCTGTGCGAAGATTTTGCGGATATCATGCCGCTTGCTGACCTGGAGCAGCTCCCCTCCGATACCACCGACCCCGACCCCCGCCTCGGCTTCCTCTACCGCCTCAAGTTCACGTTCAAGCGCGGCAACTACGCCCGACTCCGCGAGTTTATCGATGCTGTAAACGATTTGGACTGAAAGAGGAAGTGAAAAGTGAATAATGAATAGTGACTAAGTTCTGATATTCGCTGTGCTGCGCACAGGGAGGCAGCTTGGAATTTTGAATGTAGAAGTTTTGATTTTGAATGTGTGAGATTCCCTGCGCCAATGCGCAGAGGAAAAGCAACAAGCGCTGAGATGAATCTCAGCGCTTGTTATAATACCCCATGCTGCCGGGAGGCAGCATGCGAATTTCACATTCTGCATTCTGAATTCTGAAATCTGCATTCCTCTGTGTCTGTATTCAAAATACCACTTGAAAAAGCAGGTGGGGTTCGGTAGAATGCCGGGCGTGAAAGTCATAGCCATAGCGAACCAGAAAGGCGGAGTGGGCAAAACCACCACAGCAGTCAACCTGTCGGCCGCCCTGGCAGCCCGCGGCAAGCGCGTGCTGCTCATCGATATGGACTCTCAGGCCAACGCCAGCACCATGCTGGGGGTGGAAGTGGGAAGCGAAGCCAGCCTCTACCCCGCGCTCATCGGCGAATCCCTGCTGGAAGACCTCATCCGCCCCACGAAGCGGCGCAACCTTTCCATCATCCCTGCGCATGTGGACCTCTCCGGCGTGGAGGTGGAACTCACGCAGAGCGATTCGCACCTCACCTGCATGTACGATGCCATGGCCGGCCTGCGCCAGAACCAGTATTTTGACTACGTGTTTCTGGACACACCGCCCTCGCTCGGCGTACTCATGACCTCCGCCCTCTGCGCCTGCGATGAAGTGATTACCCCCATGCAGTGCGAATTCCTGAGTCTGGAAGGCCTCTCCAAAATCCTTTTTGTGATGGACCAGATTCGCGAGCACGGCGTGAACTCCCGCCTGAAGCACGAAGGCATCATCATGACCATGTACAACAACACCAAGCTGGCCAACGAAGTGATTCGCCAGGTGCAGCAGGAATTGCCCGAAAAGTTGTACAAGAACTATATTCCCCGCTCGGTGCGCGTGGCAGAATCCCCCAGCTTCGGCCGCACCATCATGGAGCACGACCGCTTTGGTGCCGCCTCCATGGCCTACCAGGCAGTGGCTCGCGAATTCATTGCCCGTCACCGCTAAACGCCCTCAGCCCGGCCATGCTCAGCTGGTTGTTCCCCAGCACCTGCGAGCTTTGCGGAGAAACCGCAGAGGAGACTATCTGCCCGGCTTGTCTGGCCAGTCTGCCGCGCATTCCGGCTCCCATCTGCCTGCATTGCGGCGCCCCCACCGCCGGGCAGCAGACCGACCCCGACCGCTGCGAGGAATGCGCTGACCAGGCGCGCCCGTTCACCCTGGCCCGGCAGGCTCTGCGGCAGACCCCGGAAGCCATGCAGCTCATCTATGCGCTCAAATACCACCATGCATTGCACCTGGCGCGTCCGCTTGCCCGTCTGCTGCATGAGCTGTGGGAGCGGACTCCCCATCTGCGCGCGCATACTGACTGGGTGCTCGTACCCGTGCCGGTGACCCTGAAAAAGCTCTACTCGCGCGGCTTTAACCAGGCCGGGGAACTGGCGCGCCATCTGGCAGAGTTCCGGCAGCTGCGCGTGCTCGAGCTGCTGGAGCGGCGCGATACCGGGGTGCTCAGCCAGACCCGCCTGACCGCCCGGGCCCGGCGTCTGAATGCCATGCGCGCCTACCACCGCAAACGTGCCCACTGGCTTGCCCGCCGCCGGAGTTACCCGGCCCGTATCGTGCTGGTGGATGATGTGTTCACCACTGGCTCCACTGCCCGCGCCTGCGCCATCCAGCTCCGTAAACTGCCCGGGGTAAAAGAGGTGGTAGCGCTTTCGCTCGTGCGTATCGGTGCGTGAAAACGCACGGATTCAATAAATTACATTGGAGAATTTAAAAGTGTTGCGGCAATGCCGCAGAGACTTCGGAGCACGGGACTGAAGCCCCGGACTCCGAAAACGCCGGTTTCCAATTTATGGCGATGAGCTGGCTTCTTGCAAAATATCTGGGGTATATGTGGAATTTTTAATGCGCTGCGAAATTGCAGCTTGCAACGAGGTGCGCTGCGTGGTATATATAAAGAGTCCGTAAATTCTATCTATTACCATGAAAGTATCTGCACTCAAGAAGAAGAAGGGCTTCACCCTTATCGAACTTATGGTGGTGATTGCCATTCTGGCTGCACTGGCCTCCATCGGCTATGGCCCCATCATCGACCACATGAACGACGGTGACCGCCAGAAGGCTATGTCCAACCTCAAGTCCCTCTACACCGTACTGCAGGGATTCAAGACCGATAACGGCAGTTTCCCCTGCGACAGCACAGCTGAGCGTCTGCAGGAAGAGAAGCCGGAACTGAACTTCGGCGCTCTGACTGGCGATAACTCTAACGCCTATTTCCGCCAGGTGTACTACAGCCCCTCCAACGTGTCCGAAAAGCCGTTCTTTGCCAAGGTGAACTGCAATGGCCTGAATGTGGTGCAGGAAGGTGATGAAAAGCTGGCTAATGGCGCTGCTCTTTCCCGCGGCGAAAATGCCATGGCCTATGTGATGCGCAAGAACTCCGCTGACCCGGCTGTCAAGGATGGCGTGACCAAGGGCAATGCCCCTGTGGCCATCTGCGGTATCTACCCCTCTGCCACTCCCTACACAGGCACCCAGGTTGCATTTGATGGTACTTCTTTCCGCGGTCATGCTTTCGTGCTTTCCAACGACGGCTCCGTGAAGGACCTTGAAAAGGAATTGGAAGAAGATGAAAACGGTGAGGATAAGTACATGCTGCCCGCCGGCAAGTCCCTCTTCCCCGAAACCAAGAAGGGCCGCTCCACTGCTGAGAACTACTATGTGCTCAGCCCTGAGATGTAATTTGTTCTTTCTGTCAGATTGACTTCATTTTCAAGCCCCGCATCCGGTCAGGATGCGGGGCTTTTCCTGCAGCGTATCAAAGAGGGATTTGAAGTGTGGAGGGCGGTTGAAAAAAACTGAGCTTTTAATGCGCTTCGGGGCGGAACTCCTGAAAACAATACAAGCTCTGAGGTATATCTCAGAGCTTGCTGCTTTACCAGGAGCGCTTGATGCCGCATCCTGCATCTTCTCATTCCGCATTCCATGCCACGGTGTCGCCATGGCAGAGCCAGGAACCTGCGGAACTCTGCAATGCCTCAGTTCAGGCGGAAAGTGATGCGGGCCTTGCTCATATCGTAGGGCGAAACCTCGATTCGTACACGGTCACCCACCACCAGGCGGATAAAGCGCTTGCGCATCTTGCCGGAAATGTGAGCCAGGAACTCATGGCCATTGGCCACCTTCACGCGGAACATGGTGCCGGCCAGCACGGCAGATACCACACCTTCGAGCTCAATCTCACCCTCGCCGTCATCATCAACCTTCTTCGGCTTGGGGGCAGGGGAGGTAGGGCGTGCATTGCCCGCGGGACGCGGGCTGTTACCGTTGCGCTGCTGCGGCTTGCTGCCGCGGTTATTGGGGGGATTTGCCATTATGTCGTTCTTAATTTGTTGGTTTGCGCGGGTGCCCGGGGCGCCTGCGCGCGCCCAGTTTAATGCCGAAACGCCTGTAAGGCAAGCACTTTTTCACAGTTTTTGAAAAAAAGTTACGGCAAGTCACAAAATGCGGTTGACATTAAAATTGTGCTGTGCTACCCTCTGCGAGCTGACCTGTTTAGAGGTCGCCATGTGGCGAAAGCCAAAACTGGAATAAGTAAGAAACGAATATATGAAAACCTTCTCTGCCAAGCCTCAGGATATTGAGCGTAAGTGGTATGTGATCGATGCCGCCGGTAAGGTGCTCGGTCAGGTTGCAGTTGAAGCAGCTAACCTGCTTCGCGGTAAGAATAAGACTATCTTCACCCCCCACGTTGACTGCGGTGACTACGTAATCATCGTGAATGCCGATAAGGTAGTGCTCACCGGTAACAAGGAGCGCGCCAAGATTTACACCCGTTACACCGGCTATGTGGGCAACCAGGTGGTGACCACCCCTGCCAAGCTGCGCAAGACTCACCCCGAGATGATCGTTGAACTCGCCGTCAAGGGCATGATTCCCCACACCCGCCAGGGCCGCGCCCAGGGTGGCCGTCTCAAGGTCTATGTTGGCGCTGAGCACCCCCACACCGCTCAGACCCCGGAAGCTGTAACCATCGCCTAATTTCATTCTGACTATGTCTACTACTCCCTACAACGCCACTGGTCGTCGCAAGGAAGCCATCGCTCACGCCTGGCTCACCCCCGCCGAGGAAGGCAAGTCCGGCAAGATCACCATCAACCGCCGTTCTTTTGAGGAATACCTCCCCACGGATGCCCTTCAGAACGCTGTGCTGCAGCCCTTCTACGCCACCAACACCATGAAGAAGTTCGACGTTCGCGTCGTCTGCCGCGGTGGTGGTGTGCATGGCCAGACCGGTGCCATCTCCCTGGCTATCGCCCGCTCCCTGGTCATGATTGACGAGGAGTACCGCTCCGCTCTTCGCGAGCAGGGCCTGCTTACCCGCGATTCCCGCATGAAGGAACGCAAGAAGGCCGGTCGTCCCGGTGCCCGCAAGCGTTTCCAGTTCAGCAAGCGCTAAGAGCAACTCACCAGTTTATTTGGTTTTCGAAAAAAGTGCTTTTCCCCTGCAAAGGGAAAAGCACTTTTTATCTCGCGGGCTCCAGCCCGCGAACTTCTCTCTGCGCAGCAGAAATTCTCTCGCCTCCTGGCGAACTTATCTCCCGGCGCCAGCCGGGAACTTATCTCAGCCCCGGCAGGGGGCTGATGAACAGCTTTTTCTTTCCCAACGGGTGCAGATTTGGGTTCGGTTGCGCCATGGGGAGTACCGCTGCACGTGCAGCGGTAACAAGTCGCCCCGCAGGCGGGGCTCAATGAATTACACAGGCTGCGCCAGTGTATGTAAATACCACAGCTGCGCAGTGGTATGAAAGCAGGGCTCTGCCCTGCATGAAATCCTGCCCTGCGGGCAGGGAGAAATACCGCCCTGCGGGCGGTATTTTGTCAGCAGTGCCCGCATTGCTCCTCAGAAATTCAAACTGTTCACCTTTTTGCTTGCTATGAGGCCTTGGCTTGTGTATAGTACGAGGATACTAGACTGGGCTATGTGTGCCCCCTTGTCAGCGAAACATTTTACATTCCTTACCATCCAGCAACATGAAACTCCACCTCCCGAAATTACTCCGTCATGCCGTGCTCGTCTGCATCGCTGCTGTTGCAGGTGTTGCCTCCACCGTAGGTACTGCCGCCATTACCAGTGGTGCGGTCACTTTTGCATTGCTTGGAAGCTATGCTGAAGCTGCTGTTCCCAATGCAACATACACTGATGATGGGACAACCCGGACTTACACGGGGACGGGCGTTATTACTGTGCCTGCAGCAGATTCCGTCATCACCAAGATTGTCTTTGGTATGTCGGAACCGGGCTCTGGCGATAATAGAAGTTATTTTAATGCCGGATTTACGTGCAATACGGCTGTGCAGATTGGTACATCGGCAGGAAATGGTATTGATATCAATGATGGCACCTCTGGTGCTACATACGCATTTACAGGTGCTATCTCCGGTGAGGGTATCTGGAGAGTCATGGGTTCGCCGACATCAAAGACGAAAATAACCGGTTCCATGGAAGGTTTCACCGGTCAGCTGATCGGTGGCACTGCACCCACATTCCAGCTGGCAACTACCTGTAACGCTTCGGTGGTGGAGATCGGTAAGTTGCAATTGGTGGGGAATGTCGCTTTTACCGGTGGCTCGGCAGGGGATCACGCCAGCATCACGCTTGGCAATGTTACTTCTGATGCAGATACTCAGCTGACCTTGGGCGAATATACAGTGACTACGCTGAATGGAACCATCGCGCTGCGGAAGTCTATTGTCAACAATGGAAGCATTACGCTTGGCGACAATGTTGTTTTCGACTTGGCTAATCTGGCGGCTGTAGATGGTGTGTACACATTGTTCACCAATGCTGTGGATTTGAGCGGGCTGGATGCTTCCGCTGTTTCGGTCAATCTTTCTGACGGTAAGGCTATCAGGTTGAATGCCAATGGTACGATTAGCGTGGTGGACGGAACCGTCGGCAATCGTATATGGAAGAACAATGGCGCCTCAGACACCTGGGCTGCAGCGTCAGACCTGAACTGGACAGCCGATGGGGCCGATGCCTTCTTCGTCAATGGCTGTACCGTTCAATTTGGTGAGTCTGCTACCGCTACGGGTGAGACAATCGAGATGGTCAACAATCTTAACATCGGAGGCATGACCGTATATGGCACGGGGTGGGAATTTGCTGGTTCCGGCAGTATCACCTCCACTGGAAACCTGGCTATTGAAGAAAATGCAACCGTCAAGTACTCCACGAGCGGAACAGTTTCCGTGACATCAGTAGAAATGAAGACGGGGTCTACGCTGACCCTTTCGGGAACAAAACTCACGGCTACGGCCCCTACAGCTGATGTAAATCTCCGCACGATCAAGCTGGAGTCCGGCAAATATTATTTTTTCTGCAATGCAAGTAAGAGAAAAACGAGCATTGAGCAGTTGAA
>JAFXDR010000035.1 GCA_017521145.1 Akkermansia sp.
GCGCCGGTGAGCACCACCACGCTGATATCCTGCATTTCGCGGCAGAGGCGCAGCGCATCGCTCATTTCCGCTGTGGTCAGCGGGGTGAATGCGTTGCGGTAGCGCTCGCGGTTGATGGTAATGCGGGCAATGCCATTGTATTGCTCGAAGATGATATCCTTATATTCTTTGATGGGAGTCCACTCGCGTTTCATTTCTTTATCAGTGATTCTTGTAAAATTCTTTCAGGATGACGGCATCCTGTTCCGTTCTGGTGTAGATTTCGACAATGGCAGCACCTGAATCGGGATTCATCAGAAGCTCCAACGCTTTCGGCCAGCCGGTGGTATTTATCACCTGGGTGAAGCTCAGGTTGCGTCCACCCCATGCGATGATGCTCTCTCCGTGCGGCGCGCGGATGTGCGGGCAATCCGGCATGCCGGGCAGGGTGCCGAAGATACCGCCCTCATTGTTGTTCAGCAGGAGGATGCGCAGGTTATCGCATTGCTGCGCAGCCAGCAGCCCGTTCAAATCATAGAACATGCTCAGGTCGCCGATGATGAGGAAATGCAACCGTTCCGGATCACCCAGTGCATAGCCTGCGGCTGTGGAGACACTTCCTTCGATGCCATTTACCCCGCGGTTGCAGAGCACTTTGTGTACCCCTGCGGGCAGAGGAAAAAGCTGGGCATAGCGCACGGCGGAGCTGTTGCCCAGGTGCAGCACGCTGTTTTCCGGCAGGTGAGTGATTAAGTCACCCACGAACTTCATACCGCTGAACTCGTGCTCCGGCAGGGGGGCAGGGCTGGCCTGCCAGCGGGCGCGATAGGCGGCATCCCCCTCCTCGGCAAAAGCATCAAGCAGCTCCCAGAATTCATCCGGCTCACCCTCCAGCACGCGGGTGAGTGCGCAGAAGGTGTCCACCACCTCCCCATCCGGGGAGATGTGCCAGTGGGCTTTCGGCGGGTGGGTGCGCAGCAGTTTCTTCATGCGCTTGGAGATGATATCGCCCCCGCAGGTGATGAGCAGCTCCGGACTCCAGTCCGCGCTGGGCGTGGGGCCGATGAGTGTGTCCGGGCGGGTGCAATCGGCAAAGGGGGCGTTTGCTATGTGTTCGCCCACCACGGCGAACTGTTTTTCGGCGGCCAGTTTTGCCAGAATGGGAGAGGGCTCATGCTGCTGCCCCAGCAGAATCAGACGGCGGGGCAGGACGGCGGCTTCCTCCAGCAGGGATTCTTCTTCTTCGGCCCCCATGCGGGCGGCTTCGGTGCGTGTGATGATTCTCACTGCGGGCAGGGGGGCTTCCAGCATGCCGAAGAATGGCTCGGTGAGCGGCACATTCAGATGCACAGGGCCGCCGCCCCGGTGGCGCAGCTCCAGCAGGGCTTCATTGATAAGGCGGTTGGCGTGCCAGGCATCATCCTCCGGCACCTGGGCGGAGAAACGCACCAGCGTGCTGAACACCCCCGGTTGCGGCAGGGTCTGGCCATCATTCTGCCCCACCCAGGCGGCGGGTCTGTCTGCCGAGATGACGAGCAGGGGAGTCTTGCGGTAAAAAGCCTCTGCCACAGCCGGGTGCAGGTTCAGCACCGCACTGCCGGAGGTCACCACCACGGCCACCGGTGCCTGTGCCTGCTGCGCCCAGCCCAGCGCCACAAAGCCGGCGCTGCGTTCATCGGTCACGCTGCGGCATTCAACGCCAGGTTGCGCGGCCAGAGTGGCCACGATGGGGGAATTGCGGCTTCCCGGGCATAACACAGCTCTCGTTATCCCATGCGCCAGCATCAGCGCCACCAGTTCCTGCACCACCGGTTTCTCACTAATCATGCGCCGATTCTACCACACGGCATGCTGTTACTCAAGGCTGGAGTGGATTTTGTGTGACTTCCGTTTCCAATAGCCAAGATAAGCATTGACAATCAGGAATGTGGCATGGTAGAATCCGGCCGCGTCATTGCGCCCCGTGCCGGACGCCATCATTTATCCCAAAACGAAACATACATCATGTCTATCGTCAAGTTCTATAAGGAAGAGCATCAGGTGCCGTTGGAAATGCACAAGGTGCGCGTGGTTCAGAAGCTGTTTCTGCCCACGGTAGAAGAGCGCGTGCAGAAGCTGCGCGAGGCTGGTAACAACACGTTCCTGCTGCAGAATAAGGATGTGTTCATGGATATGCTCACCGATTCCGGTGTGAATGCCATGAGCGATAACCAGATCGCTGCTTCCATGCAGGCTGACGACTCCTACGCCGGTTCCGAGACCTTCAACCGTCTCTCCCGCGTGATTGAGCATGTTTTCGGTACCAGGTATTTCCTGCCTGCCCACCAGGGCCGCGCCTGTGAGAACATTCTGGCCGAAACCTTCGTGAAGGAAGGCGATGTGGTGCCCATGAACTTCCACTTCACCACCACCAAGGCGCACATCACCCGCAAGGGCGGCCGCGTGGAGGAACTCATCATTGCCGAAGGGCTCGACCCGAACCTGGAATACCCCTTCAAGGGCAACTTCGATATCGCCCGCCTGCGTGCCCTTATCGAGGAAGTGGGCGCTGACCATGTTCCTTTTGTGCGTATCGAAGCCGGTACCAACCTGATTGGCGGTCAGCCGCTTTCCATGCAGAATATGCTGGACGTGGCCGCTGTGTGTAAGGAATACGGCATCATGTCTGTGCTGGATGCCTCCCTGCTTCAGGACAACCTGTATTTCATCAAGACCCGCGAGGAAGCCGCGAAGAATATGAGCGTGGCTGAAATCATCCGCAAGATTGCGGATCAGATGGACCTCATCTACTTCTCCAGCCGCAAGCTCGGCTTCGCCCGCGGTGGTGCCATCATCTCCAACAACGAGAGCCTCATTCTCAAGATGAAGGCTTTCATTCCGCTGTATGAAGGTTTCCTGACCTACGGCGGTATGGAAGTGCGCGCCATGGAAGCCATGGCCGTGGGCCTTATGGAAACACTGGACGAGGAAATCATCAACCAGGGTCCCATCTTCATTGAGTACCTCGTGAAGGAACTTTCCGAATATGGCGTGCCTATGGTGAAACCCGCCGGTGGTCTGGGTGCCCACATCAACGCTTCTGAATTCCTGCCCAACATCCCGCACGAGCAGTACCCCGCCGGTGCCCTGGCTACGGCTCTGTACATTGCCGGTGGTATCCGCGGCATGGAGCGCGGTTCCCTTTCCGAGCAGCGTAACCCCGATGGTTCCGAGAACTACGCTGAGCTGGAGCTGGTGCGTCTGGCATGCCCGCGTCGTGTGTTCACCCTTTCCCAGGTGAAGTACTGCGCCGACCGCGTGAAGTGGTTGTACGACAACCGCGAGCTTATCGGCGGTTTGAAGTGGGTTGAGGAGCCGGAGGTGCTGCGCTTCTTCTTCGGCCGCCTGCAGCCGCTGAGCGACTGGCAGGAGAAGCTGGCTGCCAAGTTCCGCGAGGACTTCGGCGAGAGCCTCTAAAGCTCCATAATAAGCATTTTGCGGAGAAAACCGCAGCAGGGGAACGCTGGCAGAAGCCAGCGTTCCCTTGTTTATTTGTTTCTTCTGTGGTAGCGGAATACAAGATTGACATTCCGCAACAATCTGTCAGAATAAGCGCATACAAATATGAGTACATACGGATATTACCGTCTGGCTGCTGCGACACCGCAGGTACGCGTGGCAGATGTTGCATTTAACACAACTGAACTGGTAAGCGCTGCCAGGGAGGCCGCAAAGGGCGGGGCTCATGCCGTGCTTTTCCCGGAGCTCTGCCTTACCGGAGCTACGTGCGGCGACCTGTTTCTCCAGCCGCATCTCCAGCAGGCGGCGTTGCGGGCTCTGGCGCATTTTGCGAGCGAGACTGCGCGGCTTAAAATCGTTTCCATTGTGTCCCTGCCTCTGGTAGTGGATGATGCCTTGTATATTACAGCGGCTGTGGTGCAGGCGGGGCATGTGCTGGGCCTGGTGCCCAAGAGTGTGCTGCCGAACTGCCGTGCGGCTTATGAAAGCCGCCAGTTCCGCGCGGCTGCAGATTTGAAGGCGGAACAGGTGGAACTCCCCGGTTTTGGTGTGGTTCCGATTGGTACGGATTTGGTATTCTGTGATGGAGCCGATTTTTCTTTCGGCGTGGAGCTGGCAGATGATTTATGGAGCGTGATACCCCCCAGCAGTCGCCTGGCATTGCAGGGGGCTCGCGTTATCTTCAATCCCGGTGCCGCCATGGCCGGGGTGGGGGCTGCTGCTTACAGCCGCAGTCTGGTGACGCAGCAGAGCTCGCGCTGCCTGGCGGCCTACGTGTATGCCGCTGCCGGGGTGGGTGAAAGCACGCAGGATGCGGTGTACAGCGGGCAGGCGCTTATTGCTGATAACGGTCGTCTGGCGGCGGAGAATACGTGCTATTGCCGTGAGACCGAAATGATTTATGCAGATATTGACCTGCAGCGACTGGCTGCTGCTCGTCTGAGTGAAAGCACATACAATGACAGCCGCACCTCTGTTCCGGCCCCCCGTCGCATAGCACTTGGTGCGCTGGAAGAACGCTGTGATTTGTCGTATGCGTGCCTTCCCTCGCGTCCCTTTGTGCCGCAGGCGGAGGATATGGCTGCCACATGCGAGGAAATCCTGACAATCCAGACAACTGCTCTGGTCAAGCGCATGGAACACAGCCATGCCCGCACTCTGGTGATTGGTATTTCCGGCGGGCTGGACAGCACGCTGGCGCTGGTTGTCTGTGTGCGTGCCTGCCGCATGCTCGGGCTGCCCACCAGCTCCATTCTGGCTGTCACCATGCCAGGGTTCGGTACAACCGGCCGCACCTATAATAACGCTGTAAGCATGATACGGCTCATGGGCGTTACCTTCAAGGAGGTGGATATTAAGGAGGCCTGCCTGCTGCAGTTCGGTAATCTGGATTTTGACCCGGCTCTGCGTACCAGCACCTATGAAAATGTGCAGGCCCGGCAGCGCACCAGCCTGCTCATGAATCTGGCCAATAAGAATGGCGGCATGGTGGTGGGCACCGGCGACCTCTCGGAAATTGCCCTGGGGTGGTCGACTTACAATGGTGACCACATGAGCATGTACGCTGTGAACTGTTCGGTGCCTAAGACGCTTATCCGCTACTTGCTGGCGCATGAAGCTGCCGGCTGCTGTGCAGAGCTGGCTGCCACGATTCAGGATGTGATTGACACCCCGGTAAGCCCGGAACTGCTGCCCCCGGCAGATGATGGCAGTATGGAGCAGAAGACGGAGGATATTCTTGGCCCCTATGACCTGCACGATTTCTTCCTCTACCACTTTATCAAGTACGGGGCAGAACCTACCAAGCTGCGAGTGCTGGCGCAGGTGGCTTTTGCGGGTGAATTCTCAGAGCAGCTCATCGGCCGGACTCTGGAGACTTTCCTGCGCCGTTTCTTCCAGCAGCAGTTCAAGCGTAGCTGCATGCCTGATGGCCCTGCCATCGGCAGTATAGCTCTTTCGCCGCGCGCTGCCTGGCGCATGCCGACAGATGCCTGCGGTGAGCTCTGGAAACCTTGACATTGACCCACCAGTAGTGCTATTCTAGTACCATGAACCGCGTAGAACAAGCTCTTGCCACATTCCGCCAGAAACCGTACATGTACAACTGCGCCCAGACGGTGTGCGCAGCGTTTGGCCGTGAGGACTTAGTAGAACCCATGGGCTGCTGTGGCGGCGGGCGCGCCCCGGAGGGCACATGTGGTGCTCTCTATGGAGCCATGCAGGTGGCCCCGGAGAAATCAGCTGCTGTGCTGGCGGCCTTTGTGTCTGCCACGGGGGCTTCCACATGCCGCGAACTCAAGGGATGCAATCGGGTACCCTGTCAGGAATGCGTGCGCGTTGCTGCCACCGCCCTGGTAGAAAACGGGTTGTAAATTTCATGCGAAACGCGCTGCCGGGTATCATTCCGGCATTGTTCCTGCTGCTGCTCTGTGGTAAACCGGGCAGCATATGCAGGAAATTCCCATAGTTCAAGGTTTTACCGCCGGGGAGCTCACTCC
>JAFXDR010000036.1 GCA_017521145.1 Akkermansia sp.
GCTGGGTGAGGTCCGCCGGGCAGAAACAGCCGGTTGTTCAGGTGGAGGCGCCCAGAATGATGCGACTGGTCCTTTCCGGGTATCGATGGGAGGAATTTGAGCCGCCTTGTGCCATAAGGGTGGCCCACACATTCAGTAAGTTCAATGTGCGGAAGACGAACCAATGTAGTTTCTCCCTGGATGTGTACGGTCGCCGTATTTCCGGAGAGGAAGCATTTCAGTTTCCCAAGGCTGAGTGCTATGCCGACATTGCTGCATCGTATTGCGAGAACATGTAATCACTATCCCCTATATATAGAGAGACTTTATTTCTGATGACACTTGAACAAATGGAATTCGTCAAAAAGGAAAAATCTGATTTGTCTATCAGTATGACTAAGCAAATGGCAAGGACTGCCTGGGCTGGCCTCATGGTGGGGGATGCCCTGGGGGCTCCTGTAGAGTTCTGCCATGAATATGAAATCCGCCGTGCGTACCCGGAAGGCGTGGACCGCATGTTGCACGGGTTCGGTATCTGCATAGACCGCAAAGCCGGCGAGGTGACGGATGATACCCAGATGGCCTGGTGTCTGCACCAGGCCCTGCTGGATGCCGATGGGTGGGATAAGTATGCGGCGCATAAGCGCTATATGGACTGGTTCGAAACTGATCCGCCGGACGTGGGGGAAGCAGTTTCGGCTGCGCTGGAAGGCGAACCTCTGTCCGATAGCCAGGGAAATGGGGCGTTGATGCGCGTGCTGCCCATTGCCTTGTGGGCGGTGGAGCATCCGGATTTCGATTGGCAGACTGCGGCCCGGGAAGACGCTGCCATCACGCACCCGAACCCGGTGTGCAGAGATGCCAATGTGGTGTTTGTGCATGCTTTGCTGCAGGCCATGCAGCCCGGCGCTACACCGCGGGGTGTATATGAATCTGCCTTGCAGTTTGCTGCAGAGCAGGGGGTGCATCCCCTGGTTCTGTTGACTCTGCGCCAGGCCGAAACGGAGCGCCCGGATTACGATGGCACGTATATCGGCTGGGTGCTTGTCGCCTTGCAGAGTGCTTTCTACCAGCTGCTGCACGCTGCGGATTTCCGCTCGGCCCTGGTGGATATTGTGTCCTCCGGTGGTGATACGGATACCAATGCTGCTATTGCAGGGGCTTTGCTGGCCGCCTTATACGGAGAGGACTGCATTCCTCACCAGTGGCTTGTTTGCGTTCGCGCTGTGAATGAAGCTCGCTTTACCCGTTTACTGCCTCGTAGAAAGGAGAGAAGATGATGAAATCGATGATTGATATGGATGATGCCACGGCCTTGCAGCGTTGCATCAACGGTGGGATTTCCCCGGATGCCTGCCTGGATAATGGCCAGACGCTTCTTCAATATGCGGCGGAAAAAGGCGCACGCGATTGTGTGCGGATGCTGCTGTACCTGGGGGCTGATGCCAATTTGTCCCACCGGGGGCTCCGCCCATTGGGCCTGGCTGCGCTGCATGGCTATGCCGCCATCATGGAGTCCCTTCTGGCCGGTGGGGTGGATCTCTCTCCCATCAGCACGGGAAATGCCATGATTATAGCAGCCCGGGCCGGGCATGCGGATTGTGTCCGCCTTCTACTGGAAATGGATAATGCGGACGATATGAAACTGGAGGCGCTTCGAACAGCTCTTTTTCATGAGCGCGGCGACTGTGTTTCACTCCTGGCTGCAGAGTGGGGGCATTATGCTCAGAACATCGAAGGCTTTTATGAGACCATCGAGCATACGGTGCGGAACTCAGAAATGCACGAATTTGCCCGTTCCGAGACGGTTCGTGCGCTGATTCAGTCCGCACCGCCGCCTGGGACGGTGAATCAGGCCGTGATGCGGAATGACCAGGAAGCCTTGAAGCGCCTCCTTTCCGAGGGCGCCAATCCCGCTTCTCCGAATATCTGGGGGGTAGGCAATACCTTGCTGGATATTGTGGATTATGGAAAGGACCCGGCCCTGGCCACGCTTCTGGTTCAAGCCGGCGCCGATCCCTACGCTATGGGGGTATATGATGACGACGAAATAGAGACGCTTTTTCCCTGGCTTCTGGACATCGGGGGAGAACCTCTCAGTATCCTGGCGGCGGTGCGGAGAAATGATGTGGATGCGCTGCGACGGATGCTTGCGGATGGTGCTGCGCCGGATAAGCCCTTGTCGGAGGATTTTTCCACTCCTCTCACCGTGGCTTTGAAATTGGGGCATACGCGCTGCGCGGAATTGCTGGTGCTGGCCGGAGCCTGCTTGTATGCTCGCGACCTGTGGAAAAATTCTCCGCTCCGGCTCATGATGTGTAGTCATGAATTTGCTGATTAAAGTTGTAATGACTTTATGCTACGCTTCCTATAGCTTGTTATCGACTGGAGCGGAAGGGCGTGTTACAAATAGATGTGTAAGCAATAGAATCGCACTAATCCATTATATGAAAATCACCACCACCATTCACACTGTAAAAGACACAGAGCCCACCCCCAGGAAGTCTGCTTTTGATCGCTTGCTCGAAGCTCATGACTGCAGGAAGCTCCCGCGCTGGCTGCGGTACAGGCAGGTTATCACCCCTGCCAGCTGTGAAGCATGGCTTCGCAAGGTCGCAGGCTGTGACCAGGTTGTGCGCGACTGGATTTTGCGCGACACGCCCCAGCGCTTTGTTTACCTGAATCCGCTTGGCGAGGTCTGGGGCAAGGTGCAGCACTACATGGTGCAGCATAACTTCCGCGTCCCGGAAGGTTATACCCACCTGCTGCAGCGGGATTCGCTTCAGCAGACGGTGGCCATGGCTCCCGCGCAGATGCTGGGGTTGCGCCTCCTGGGAGAGACCGTGACCTCGGCGGTCTCGCTCAAGGTGCTGCCTTTGAATGAGTGCCCCTTTCGCAATATCTGGATTTATCCGGAGGATATCGCGTTTTCGGCCGTGCAGGCCATGGCGCTGCTTGCCGGTGGCTTTACCTGCCCTGTGCGGATGCTTCATGCCATCCCGGATGGCCTTACGCCCCGCCAGCAGCGCATCATCCGTAGCCTGTTCTACCAGCTGAGCGAGATTTTTACCTCGTCCGGCTTCGATGTGAGCATGGAGGCCGCTCCTGTGAGCCAGTTCGCCGAAGAACTGGCTCATTGATGAAGGAATCCTGCAAGAAAAAGTTAAAATAAAAATTGCAGACTATCTCCAATTGTGGTAGATTGACAATAGTATAACAACAATCATTATGAGTATGTTTGAAATCGAACAGATATATAATTTTGCATATAGCCGCACAATGGTATTTAACGGTGAAAAATACTATGTGCTGAAATATAACGGTTCTGAAACTATGTTGGGATACGAGGATGACGGATGGCTTTTTCGTGTAAAGGCATTCCCATTTCAGGAGACATGGGGGCAAGCAGAACTGGAAGGTCGGGTTATACCCTGCATGGTTGCCGGTTTCAATACAATGATTGGTGGCGGTAATACTCAGTTCCCTATCCTGGTTCAGGATATAAATCACATCCTCAGGAGCTATTACACGGAAGGATACATGTACGATGATTTTACCATCATCAGAAAAATTGGTGATGGCACAAGGAGATACTATGTGCGGGATAGGTTTGGATTTGAACACTCC
>JAFXDR010000037.1 GCA_017521145.1 Akkermansia sp.
CATCGACCGTGGTTACGAAATGCTGGACGAAAAGCTCATGACCCTGGGAGCCAAAGTCAAGCGCGTACGCGACCTGGAGCAGGAGCCGACGGACGACAACTAATCATCTAACGTCAATGTTTTCAGGACGGTCGCATGAAGACTCATGCGACCGCCTTTTCACTTGACTTCCAATCTTGCAACAGGTAGAATACGTGTGTCTTCGTTACTCGTTTCCCTCATCTGAACTCTTGAACATCGCTATGAATTGCTTATTCAAAACGCTGTCTCTCCTGCTCGGTTTCTGCTGTTTCTTTTCTTCCAAAGCCACAGCGGAGGTTGCAAAACGTGTTCCCTTAAAGACAGTTCCTGCGTTTATTGAAGAAAACAAGCGAAACCGTGACATCATCTTCAACAACGCAAAATATGACCGCAACGCCAAGGTCTACTACATTTTCCCTGTCTATTCCGTCTCATACAGCTACGGCATCAATGAACGCACCAAATTCCTGGCAAAAGCCTCGCGCAAAATTTACAGGAAAGGAGCTGATTTGATTATCACCATCGATTTCTCTGATACAGACGCAAAATATACCCCTGGCGGTTATGATGTTCCCGGACAGGCAAAGGCAGCCTCGGTTAAGAGCCCTATTGTCAACTCATTCAAATCCGCCACGAAACGAGCTCTGCTCGATACCAAGAAATACACCAGGACCCCTTCTTCCTCCTACACTTACGTTTCATCAAGCTATCTTCGGGCCATTGATGCCGATGGCTATCTATTGGCATATTTCTACCAGAATGACGACACGATTGTCATGGTAGACCCGGAAACAAATACGAGGAAGACCATCCTGGAAGGCAATTTCGACTCCAGCACCTGGGAGGCAGATGCCATTCTCGCCACCTACAAGGAACTTGTGGCAAGAGTAGAACAGAGAGAAGCGAAAGAAGCACCCAGCGCCCCCGGGCAGAGCGATGCCAAAGCTGCAGAAGCAGAAGAAAAGCCCAAAAAACAACCCGAAAAGAAAAAGAAAGCCCGCTGGAAGAAAGTCAAGGTGGACGACTGATCCCCCCTGCTGAATCAACAGATTCCCTATTCATCCGCGGGATAGCGGCCATAATCCGGCACACCTGCACTCTACCCTCTTCGGTTTTTCATCCATCTCCGGGGAAAAGGCTGATATGGGATTGACTTTTTGCGCGCAAGGGCGTATAGTAGCGCGCGTATGACCACAAACGCCAAGAGCTACAAAGACACCATCTTCCTGCCGGACACCACGTTCCCCATGCGTGGTGATCTCACTACCAAGGAGCCGGCACGCCTGGAGAAATGGGAGAATGAAAAGCTCTATGAGCGAATTACAGCGCGCCGTAAGGCGCAGAATGCCCCCCGTTTCGTGCTGCACGATGGCCCTCCCTTCGCTAATGGCGATGTGCACATGGGCACTGCTCTGAACAAGGTGCTCAAGGACCTTATCGTGAAGAGCAAGACCATGGCCGGCTACTACGCCCCCTTTATCCCCGGCTGGGACTGCCACGGCCTGCCCATCGAAGCCAAGGTGGTCAAGGAATTCCAAGGGCTTGAACCCGCTGAAATCCGCCGCCGCTGCACCGAATTTGCGCTCAACTACATTGACCTGCAGCGCGTCTCCTTCCGCCGGCTGGGCGTGTTCGGCGACTGGTTCAACCCGTACATCACCATGAAGCCGGAGTACGAGGCCGACATTCTGCGCGTCTTCGCCAAGCTGGTGGAAAGCGGAGCGGTGTACCAGTCCATGAAACCGGTGCAGTGGAGCTACGCCCACCACACCGCCCTGGCCGAAGCTGAGGTGGAATACATGGAAGACACCTCCACCGCCATCTACGTGGGCTTTGAAATGGATGGCCCCGTCTGCGGCATCGAAGGCTGCGAGATGGTCATCTGGACCACCACCCCCTGGACCCTGCCCAGCAACCTGGCCATCGCCCTGAACCCGGATTTCACCTACGTCGTCGGCCGCTACGCCAAGGACGGCGCCGAGCGCAAGTTCATCATCGTGCGCGAACTGATCGAAACCGTGACCGCCAAGACCGGCTGGGCTCTGCAGGAAGAACTGGCCACCTTCAAGGGCAGCGAGCTGGAGAAACGCAGCGCCCGCCACCCCTTCCTCGACCGCGAATCCCTTATCATCAATGCCGCCTACGTGACCACTGATGCCGGTACAGGTGCGGTGCACATTGCCCCCGGCCATGGTGCAGATGACTACATTGCCGGCATGGCCTACGGGCTGCCCGTGCTCTCCCCGGTAGATGACGATGGCAACTACACCGCCGAATGCGGCCTGCCCCACCTGGTCGGCAAGCATGTATTCCAGAGCAACGAGGACATCATCACCCTGCTGGTAGAAGGCAACCGGCTGCTGGGTCGCGAGGAATTCTCCCACCAGTACCCGCACTGCTGGCGTTCCAAGACCCCCATCATCTTCCGCGCCGTCAAACAGTTCTTCATCAGCATGGAGAAGCTGCGCGGCATGGCTCTGGAGCAGATTGACAAGACAGAATGGATGCCCGCCTGGGGCCGCAACCGCATCTACAGCACGGTGGAAGCCCGCCCGGACTGGTGCATCTCGCGCCAGCGCACCTGGGGTGTGCCGCTGCCCGTCTTCTTCGATGAGAACGACCAGCCCGTGCTGAGTGCCGACATCGTGAACAAAGTGGCCGACCTGGTGGCCGAGCACGGCACCAACATCTGGTTCGAGCTCACCAGTGAGCAGCTTTGTGAGAAGCTGGGCCTGCCCACCAACCTCAGGAAGGGTAAAGACACCCTCGATGTGTGGATTGACTCCGGCTGCTCCCACGTGGCCGTGCTGGAGCGCCACCCGGAGCTCTGCGCCCCCTGCGATGTGTACCTCGAAGCCACCGACCAGCACCGCGGCTGGTTCCAGAGCTCGCTCATGCTTTCCTGCGCCTGGCGCGGCACCGCCCCCTACAAGAAGGTGCTCACTCACGCCTTCGTGGTGAACCAGGACCGCTCCAAGCTCTCCAAGAGCGCCCAGGGCACCTACACCAAACCCACCAACGCCAAATACTTCTATGAGAAATACGGCGCTGACATTGTGCGTCTGTGGGTGAGCAGCGTGGACTGGCAGAACGAGGTGCCTTTCGGCGAGGATTTGTTCAAGCAGATTACCGACCCCTACCGCCGCCTGCGCAACACCCTGCGCATCCTGCTGGCCAACCTGAAGGGCTACAAGGGCGAAAAACCCGCCCAGCTCGACCCGACCGATGCCTGGATTCTGGAACGCACCAACACGCTCATCCGCGAGGTACGCGCCGCCTATGAAGGCTACGAGTTCCGCAAGGTGTTCATGGCAATCAACCAGTTCTGCACCAACGACCTCTCGGCTCTCTACATCGATATGACCAAGGACAGCCTGTATTGCGATGCTGCGGACTCCCCGCACCGCATCAGCAAGCAGTTTGCCATTGCCCGCGTGTTCGATGCACTGGTGAAGCTGCTCGCCCCCGTGCTGGCCTACACCTGCGATGAAGCCTGGGAGCATGCCGGCAACGAAGGTTCTGTGCACGAGCAGGACTTCCCCACTGCCGACCCTGCATTCGATGCCGGGCTCACCGCCACTTTCGACCGTCTGCAGCAGATTAAGAGCGTGATCCAGGTGGCCATCGAGGCCCAGATCAAGGCCAAGGCCTTCAAGAAGAACAACGAAGCCGCCGTTGCCCTCACCGTGCCTGCCACGGAAGATGCCGCCGTGCTGGCGCTGCTGCAGAACAAGCAGTTCGCCAAGGAGTTCTTCATCGTGGCCGACCTGGAGGTAAGCACCGGCACAGAGCTGGCTGCCACCGCCACCATGACCCCCTACGCCATGTGCCCCCGCTGCCGCCGCTACGAACCCGCCGTGAACGACGAAGGGCTCTGCGAGCGTTGCGCCGCTGTCATGGCCTGATAAAAATCCACCCCAAATCAACCACCGGGCAGGCGCACTCCACGCAAGGAGCGCGCCTGTCTCATCCACCTCCCCCATACCATGCCCCGCCGCGTATCCCTCTGGCTCATTCTGCTCATTGCAGCCCTGTACCTCCTCGACCAGCTCACCAAATGGGCCATCGTGCTGAGCTTCCCCTATGACTGGGCACACTCTTTCAGCAGCAAAATCATCCCGGTTATCCAGGGCAGTGAATTCATGAACTTCTGCCTGGTGCGTGTGCACAACACCGGCGTGGCCTTCGGCACCGGCCACGGCACCGTATGGGCTCCCTTCGTGTTCCTGTGTGTGCAGGTTGTGGCACTGGTGTGGTTCTACCGCCTGTTCCGCAAAGGCTTCTTTTCCACCCGCTGCCTGCGCGTGGCCTGGGCGCTCATCACCACCGGCATCCTCGGCAACATGACCGACCGTCTGCTGCAGGGCTTCTTCATTCCCGGTGCAGAAAACAAAGGCTTCTTCACCAACCTGATGAGCGGCTATGTGGTAGACTTCCTGGATTTCTCCTTCCCCTGGATTCAGACGGCCACCTTCCCCTACGGCTACCACTGGCCCTCGTTCAACGTGGCGGATTCCTGCGTCTGCATTGCCGCCGGGCTCTTCATCATCTCCAGCTTCTTTGTGAAGAAGGAAGACGAACCGCAAGCCTGATGCCCGCCATGCTCAGATATCTACCCCTGCTCCTGGCCCTGCCCGCCATGGCCGCTTTCAAGAACACCACGCAGGTGGTGCCCCTGAAGCCCGGGCAGCAGAGTGCTACGGTAATCTTTGAAACCCAGGGAGAGGGAATTGAGGAAGCAGAACCTCACTGCGACTGCACCAGGGTAAGAATCAACGGCAGCAGGCTCACCGCCACGGTTGATACCCGCACTTTCGACCGCGATGTCGAAAAGACCATAACCGCCGAAACAGAAGACGGCTCAGAAGTCACGCTGCGCATGCAGTTCAAGGTACCCCAGACCATGCAGCTCTCTGCCCGCAGCCTGGTATGGAAGCGCGGCAGCGCCCCTGCCCCGCAGGTGCTGCGCATCATCCTGCCCCCGGGTTCCCCCATCACCCATATTGCCGGAGCAGCCCTGAGTGGAGAAGCCTTCGACTACATCCCCAAAGTGGTGAAACACGGCCGTGAATACACCGTGACCATCACCCCCCGCAGCACCGCCAAAGCTGTGCTGAACCGCCTGGTGCTCACCACCGATTCCCCCGATCCCCGGTACCACCGCCAGATTATCTATCTGCAAGTGAAGAAATAAGCCCATGAGCCGAGTAACCCGCGAGACCGCCGATGGCATGCGGTGGATGCTGCTGCAGAAATGCACACTGCAACCGGTCACGCTGGTGTACAGCATGGTGCTGGCACGCCTGCTCAGCAAGGAGGAAATGGGACTCATGGGGCTCACGGCCATCTTCTTTACCGCCGCCGGCACCCTGGCCGCCAGCGGCTTTGGCAGCGCGCTCATCCGCAAACAGAACCGCACCGCAGAAGATGCCGATACCATGTTCTGGTTCAACCTGGGCATGGGCTTCCTCATCGCCCTGCTCTTCTTTACCTCAGCCCCGTGGCTGGCGGCATTCTTTGCAGCCCCGCAGCTCTGCAACCTGGTGCGGGCATCGGCGCTCATCGTGCTGCTGAGCAGTGTGGTCAGCGTGCACATGGCGCACTACATGGCACGCCGCCAATTCAAGGAGCCTGCGCTCATCTGCCTGGGCTCGGCCCTGTTGGCCATGCCGCTGTGCCTGGTGCTGGCCTGGCATGGCTGGGGCGTGTGGGCCTACATCGTGCAGGGTATCGTCTCCGCCAGCCTCACAGCAGTACTCTTCTGGTGCCTCTGCCCCTGGCGGCCGCGGCTGAAATTCTCCCCGGCCAGTTTCCGCGAGCTCGCCGGCCTGGGCTGCCGCATGGCAGCCACCGGCATGCTCGATACCGCCTATATCCACGCCCGCGCTTTCTTCATCGGCAAGGTCTATTCCCCCGCCGCGCTGGCCGGGTATAAGAATGGAGCCCAGCTGGCTGCCATGTGTCCCACCGTGCTCTGCTACATGCTCGACCAGATTACCTACCCCATTCTGAGCACCCTGCAGCAAAGCCCGCAGAAGCTTGCCGGGGTCTACCGCCGCTACATGAGGCTCTTCACTCTACCCATTGCCTGGCTCTGCTTCTTCACGGCCGCCTTTGCCGCCCCCATCGTGAGGGTATGCTACGGCCCGGGCTGGGAAGAAGCCGTGCCCTACCTGCAGATTCTCAGCATCTCCTACGCCACCTGGCACCTGCAGATCATCAACCTGAACCTGCTCAAAGCCGCAGGCCCGCCCAAACTGTTCCTGCGACTGGAACTCGTGAAGAAATGCCTCGGCGTGGCCATTCTCATCGGCATGTTCTTCATCAGCGTGGAAGCCATCTGCTGGGGCGCCCTGGCCACTTCGGTCCTCTGCCTGGGCATCAACACCTGGGCCACCCGCCGCTACATGGGCATACCGCTGCTGCCCCAGCTGCTCGACTGGGCTCCCACTTTTGCCCTGGCCGCCGCCTGTACCTGGGGGCCGGCTCTTCTGCTTGTTACCCGGAGCGAATGGCTCGCACTCGCCTGCGGGCTACCGCTCTCTGCAGCCCTCTATCTGGGCGTACTGCGCTTTACCGCACCCAGTGTCCTGCGCGATACCTTTCGCCTCCTCTCAAAGCGATAAACACCTTTAAGTGTGTGCGTTGCAATCGAACGCGCAACCGGGTACTGTTCTTTTGTTGTTTTTTATCAGCGGGTGCATATACTGGCTCCATCGACCGCACATCATACAGGTGCCCGATACTACCCCGAATCAACATCAGTACTCATGATACAGATTGGGGCTGCCCGTTCCCCACAAACGGGCAGCCCCGCAAAAAAACTCATTTTATGGCTCAGAAACTCAAAACAATACTCAATCACCGCTACGAGGTGCAAAGTCCGGAGACTTGTACCGTAACCAAATCCAATAGACATACCGTCCTCACGGCCCATGCCGGCACCCCGCTTCAGTTTGTTGCCGATGGCAAGGAGGTAACGCTTTCTGCTGATTCCGCCACCATGCTGCCGGTGACAAGTAAAAAGACGATTACTTTCGGCATAGGCGTATTTCCTACAGGTGAAATAATGGAACTTCTGGATTCCCCGATAATTGTGGTGAAGCACGGTACCTGGTTTGATAATTCCAGCCATACATCTATTACCATACAACCCGCTGAGTGGAAGAACAAAATCGTGACCTGCTATCTGAAATCAGCGCTGCCAGTGACTCTCTCGGGCGCCACGTGGCTGGACGATGTTGCCCCGACTATGGAATCCGGGTATACGTATTTTATAGCAATTCAGCAGATTGCACCCGCCACGATCGTTGCTAACCTTGCTTACAGTTTACTCCAATGAACATTCCGTGCAGCATTGATCCGCTTGGGACTCGTAATATGATACCCTCAGTTTTTACGCATGTAGAAGCATTTGAATGTAATGGGCAGCAGAAGATAGAACTCCGAATTGCTTTTTCGTCCAACTTCGGTTTCCGGTTTGTCGTAGAAGATAGTTCCCAAAGCGAAGTTTCTACATTGCTTTTTGCAGCGGGAACGTTTTTCCCTTCTTGTTATAATGGAGCACTTCGCTTTAAAATGCCGTCAAGGTCTTATTTCCCAATTAAAGACGGCTCTTACACAGAAGCATGGAGAGAAACTGTGGATAGGGATTATTATGTGGTTCGCGGAAAAAAAATCGACGGTGCATTTAACTGGAAATGCAGTGGGGATTATGAGTTTTCGTTTGGAAATGAATATGTCAAAAGGATTATTCCAGAAAATGTTGTAGGATCTCCGGTTATAGCACTGTTTGGCTCGGACAGTGGTGCTAAGTTCTTTGGATTGTTTTACAATATGCACGTGACTGAAGGTAGTGCGCTTCAAGCGTCATTGATACCATGTATTGATAAAGATGGAGTCCCGTGTCTGTACGATACCGTAAGGAAAGAGACTTTGCTAAATATAGGCCTGAGTGATTTTATAGTCTGTTTGTCAAGCCAGAAGCAATTAAATAATATGCTGCAAAGGTTGCCTGACCGCACGGGTCAGGAAGTTGGTACTTTGCAGGTCCGACTGGATGCCGAGTTGCAGACACCGGAAAATCTGGCGGCTCTGGAGGCTATGGTTGATAAGAATTGGGAAATCTCACAAGCTGCATGAATATGATTTACGCCTACAAGGAGAGAAACAAGAATGGCAATTACCAGACCGCTGCAGGCACGCGCTACCTGGTGCACACCGCGAGCCGGGTGCATGGTGCGCGCCGGGCTTGCTGGAAGGAGTATGAGAGCCTGGAGGCCGCTCTGGCTGCCATGAAACTGGAGCCGGTGCCTGTGCCGGAGGCTTCCGCCAACATGGTAGAGGACTGACGGTAACCGCTATATGACTGGGGCTTTTGTCGTAGTATTGTGCCTCTTATCGGCTAATCAATTGCTTGCATTTTCGCAATAGCTTGTGCAAGAAGCCGTTTCTTTTCAGGTAGATCGGGCCGATTCTGACGCTGTTAACCAGTTTATGCAGCACTTTCTCCAAGGGCCAGAAAGGAAGACTGGCGAGAACCATGGGGCGAGCCCTGGGCACCTGTTGCTCAGTCCTCACATAGACAACTGATTGTCCTGAGTATATCTTGTCAAAAGGCTCCAAGCATAAGGTCACCTTGTCATTTACCTGCTGTAAGTACTGATGCCCTTTGGCAGTATTAGCCAGAATGGCAGATATTCCCTTATCAATGGGCCAGTCCGGGTGGATTTTCTGTACCCCCCAGTAATCCCCCAGGGTAATGTCTCCCTGCCGGGGAATATGGGCATAGGGACAGTTGTAGCATGCGTAGTTAAGCGCTTTATCACAAAGGAACAGGCGCATATACAAATCTTCATCCAATGGAGCAGAGCTGGTGCTTCCATCTGTATAATGGCAGGTTACATGGAAACGAAGCCATCCTTCCGGTTTATCTCGGAAAGATACATGGTCAATGATTTTACCGGTCCGGGCCTCAGTCTCCTGCACATATTTTTCGAGCAGGAGGTGAGAGGGTGCTCCGTGGCAGACGATATCTATCGTCAGCAGATTGTCAAAAGGTTTACGCAGATATTTCTTCAACGCATGCACCTGGCAGGGAGTGCCGCTGAAGAGCACCTGGCGTCCGGTTTTGAGTTCAGCAAGCACCTCCTGATACACCTTGCCTGGTATGGCCGGGGTGTATTTCGAGCCACGCATCCGGACTAGTCCTTCAATTGTCTCCGCTTTACTGAAGACTGCGGTATACTTATCCTGCCACACCACACCAAATACGCAGCCTCCGTCCATGAGCGCCCGCTCTGCAAGGGCGGTGAAGATGCCACCACTGGAACTTTGAAGATGCGTTGCTTCATTCTTGTTCCAGCCTCCCCATGAGGCGACACTCTCAATATCATCTGTGTATGCCGGCTTTTCTTCCAGCGCAATGCATTGTTTCGCGCAGAGCCCGCAGTTGATGCAAGACTCCGTGTTCACCTTCGGAATGAGAAAGCCCTCGGCACTCCACTCCATGCGTATGGCATCCCTGGAGCATACATTGGCACAGAGTGCACAACCGGTACAGTTGGTAGGGGCGGTAATGTATTTATATCCCATTTTTGATGCGACGTATGATTTTTTTGATGATTCTGTATATCCGCTCAGTACAGATTAACCGCATCCACATATCACATTGATGTCTCACTGAATCTGCATGTGGATAGGCCATCTTGAAATAGGGATATTTTTTTGAGATGGAGGCATACCTTGCAACAGTTTCATAATTTTTGATGATGTATGAATCCCGAACCTTTTGAATCATAGCCTCCTGGTTGCCAATGCGCAGCAGTGTGTTTACCTCGACATCTTCGCACATTTTATTATATTGCAAACGTTCCTCCAGAGAATTCTGCGAATGCGAGTGGCTGGCCATGCGCATCAAATAGTAGCCCAGTACTTCGCCCATTTGCCAGCAGGGGTAGTTAATTGCCATCGGGAGCAGCAGCTGCCAGTTCTGCCCGGCTCGTCTGGATACATATATTTCGCGATCCGGGAGCACCTGGTCAAACATAGCCATGCGAACCATATACCCCACCGGGGCAAACCACGTTCTTGTCAGAGCTAATTGCTCATATATGCCATCTATGGGAGCGGGAGCTGTAACATTTTGTTCAAAGCATCCCGCAGTATTGCCACTTTTCTCATCTATGCGCTCTATGTTACTCCGAACCATTCCGACATCTGGATGTTCAAGTAGAAAACGGACACGTTTTTCAATAGAATCCGGTGTAATCCAGTCGTCAGAATCCGGCCATGTGAGGAATTCGCCGGTCACGTATTTTAACCCATTGTTGATGGCACTGCTCTGCCCGCCATTTTCCTGTTCAAGGAAAATGACCTTGTAGCCTTCCTGCTCAAGACGGGGTATGTATTTTTTTATAACCTCAGCCGTCTTGTCCGTGGAGCCATCGTTAACCAGGATGATTTCCAGATTCTTGTACGTCTGCGCCAAAAGAGAATCCAGAAGCCGTGGAATGTATGGGGCTACGTTATAACACGGTGAAAGAACGCTGACTAAATCTTTCTGCATAATTTGTTGAATATAGGAAAGATGATGTTACGAATTCTGGCAAAGCACGCACGCCCCTGCGGAAGCAAAACGCCACAGACGGCAATCATTATATGGAATACGATGAGAACTAGTGCAATTCTGTATAATAGTTCCGGGATTCTGCCAGTTGGAAGATACAGGAAAAAAAGGTAAGACAGGATGGCAAAGATAACGCCAAGGAAGGCCCCATATGTGAGGTAGGTGGCGATATAAGTTTTGAAGGAACGTTTGAAATAATCTCGATATATCACATAGGGCCTGAACCAGCTCGGTACGCAGAGACCACTCAATAAAACAGAGAATGCAACACCTGCCACTCCCCATTGCCGTGCCAGGATGATGCCTACTGATAAATTGATTGCAGCCTGGATGAGCGGTGCAAAACGGTCGTTAGCAAACATCCCTGCACCTGATTTGATAATGTAAGGAGGCACTCTCATTCCCATAACAAAAATATCCGTGGCAATAAACAGCACTGCCAGTCTATTTAACAGAAAACCTTCTCCCAGCCAGATGTTAATTACCTGGTCGCAACAGAAGTATAACCCAGTCATACACAATCCAAAAAACCAGAAAGCAAGGAAGTTCATTTCCTGGAAAACATTGTGTACCTTTTCCTTTGGAGATACGGCAATTAATTCGCCAGTACCGGCTATCATGGCATGGAAGAACTCCTGGACGCAGGCCTTAAGAAAATGTGTAATGGTGGCGTAATTTGCCAACAGCCCCACGGCGGTCAGATTTACGGCGCTGGCTATGATGAGATTAGAGGTGCCATTGATGCTGTAATCTCCAATTTTGTGCAGCACCATGGCTTTGACATTTTTCTTAATAATGAATATATCATCGCAGGACAGAGCCCCCTCTGCCTTGTTTTTTAACCACGGCCATTTGCGGTGCGCCATGTAGTAGATGAGCAATTGACTCAGTATGCCCAGCAACATGGTACAGGCCGTGAGCAGGATGTAGTCGGGGAACCATAAGAGAACGGCGATGGTGACACCCATTGTAAGGATGTAGAACAGAGAACGGATGTTCTGCAGCTTGTAATCCTGTTGCGTGGCAGTGTAGAGCGTGGAATTATAGGCAAAGAAGTATGGGATGACCGAATTGGCAAGGAACATCAGGTAAATGATGTTATAATGGGGGATGTTTTCCAAATCTGGAGATATGGCCGTGAGAAAAGGCATGAGCCCCAACCCTACCACCAGGACGAATAAAGCAATGTAGCGGTATAGTCTGCGGTATAAATCAATGAGCAGGTGAATTTTTGCCTGGTCTTTTTCTGCCAAGGGTTTATACAGACTGAAGACAATGCTGGAGCCAATACCGAGCTCAGCAATGGCCAGCATACCCAGCACGTTGCCCATGAGCCCTGCCACACCGAGGTATTCGATGCCCAGAGCATCGATGAATAGCTGGCGGGTGTAAAAACTGAAAAAGAACGTCAGCAGATACCTGAATATGGCTGCTGTGAAATTCTTAATCTGTTTGACAGTGCGCATGACTTAGTTTGATAAAAGGTTATGGCGTAAAAACTCCAACGCGCGCGCTTGTTCGCTGCGGCGGATGGTGTTGACCCTATCCCAGTCGATAGGAGTGGTCAGAGTTTGTACGATGGTGTCCGCATCGTGGTTAGTGATGAGCCTTTCCTGCAGACCGAATGTGCTGAGAAGCGAGTCAAAGCGGGCGCTGCCGCGACTTTCATTTCCCAGGCAGACAAATGGTTTGTTGAAGATAATGGCAAACACGCAGCCGTGGAAGGAATCGGTGATGAAGTATTCTGCATCGCGGATGAGACGCAGCCATTGCCCCACCCTCAGGGGGAAGCGATCTCTTCTATGGGGGGCCTGCGGATTGTCTTTGAGCGGTCGTATCGGCAGGTTGAGGCTGCGCGCGATTGCGGAAGATGGTTCCGAGTGAGCATCCAGCAGGTAGGTGCTGATAAAGGGGGTATCCGGGGACTTGCTCTTTTCGGCATCAATCAGAGCCTGATAATCGCTATCCTGTAATAACAGGGTGGGGTCGGCCACATGCAGGACCGCTCTTTCAAAAACGGTACGGCATACATCGACGCCGGAACTCTCGCGGACGGATACGGCTTTGAACTCCTGCAACAGCTTGCGGCAAACTTCGGTTTCCTGCTCATTGCCTTCCCATGTATCGGTTCCGAAAGAAGCAGCATAGGCAATGCTGCGGTGGCGCACGGCTTCGGTCGCAAAATCAAGGAAGAAGAAAGGCAACGATTTCTGGGAGCGGGCATAGCCGCCACGCCATACCTGGTCACTGCCGACGACCACGGCCTCAATGCCGCTTTCTGCCAGTTGGGCAGCAGGATTATCCCCAATCCATATGCAGGGCATGTATTGGCGCTGGAAGCGCTGCCCATTTCGAAGTGCCGCGCCACCTTTTGGTGCTGCGGTTCCCTTTTCTGGTCTGAGCATAAGCAGCAGGCAGCGCAGACGGGTTCCTATGTTCAGCTTCACCCTGAGATGCCGGATAGGATGTTTCAGAAAGCTGGGCGGCCGAGGAGGTAAGAAAACCAGGTTGAAGGCATCGTGCCCCATGCTGCGGAGCACCGTAACCATAGCATATGCCTGAAGCATACCGCCGTAATTTCCAAAAAACGGGTGGGTTAGAACTCCTATTTTCATCTTTGATTCAGCGCATGGGTGAGTGTGGTGAAATGAGATGAAGCACTCATTCTCATCTTTCTTCCTCTGGTGAATGCTTGTGCCCGCGAGGTCTCGACATGACTAGTGACTTAAGATATCCCATATCAGTAGCAACCCAACCTGTTGCCGGCAACTATACACCATTGCCGTTTCTGAAACAAGCTCAAAAAAAAGGGGGGGGGGCAGAGGGAGCCCCGTGCTGAAGTTCTTAATGTGTTGATATGGCGATAATCCTCTTCTCTGAGAAGCGACAACCTGCGCTGCAGCCACAAGGGAATATTCAGTGAAAAATCAGTACAACCGGAGCTCTTCCAACAATGCTGCCCGGGTGAAAGCTGCCATCCGCCACGATGGGCGCGACTTTTTTTCAAGATAGCAGACAACTTGCACGTCTACCCCGTTCTCCAGCTCAGCATCGGCCTGCGCTTCTGAGTTGTGCGCGCTGTCTGCTGAGAGGCTCCGAGAGTAATAGAGGGTAACCGCTCTTTATGCCGATTTCTTAAATATGCCCTTCAAGAACTTGACGCGTCCCCACATGGCTTTCATTGCATGATACATATGCGGGTGACGCTGTGGAGCGCAAATTCGCTTGTGCCATGGAATATGGATGACAAAATCCCTATGCCTCACGATGAAGTGTGCTGTATGAATTTTACGCTCATCCTTAGTCAGGAAACGCCTGGATAAGCGATACATGCTCCACAATTCATTGTATAATGAAAATACCCACTTGGTAAATAGAGGGGATGGAATCTTTGCGCCTGTTGATAACAATTCACGGAACACACGCCACGGAGCATCGATGCACAAGAGATACTGTTCGAAGGGCATGGCGCGCACTGCGAATCGATGGTCTAAGGAATCCTCATTATCGTAATGATAGTTGTACAGGGCTTCTTGCACGGCGTAGTATTGATTTACTCTCAGTGCGTATGTGAGGGTAAAGACGTAATCTTCGGCATAGTGCATGTCTTCGTAAAAACGAAGCTTGGGCGTATTAAGTATATTTCTCCTGTACAGTTTGGCCACCGGCCCTCCCGTTGTGCACTTGATATACTGAGAGGGAATAAGTTTCTGGAGACCGGATAGATACAACTTCCCTCCCCTGTCTTTGAAGTTGATACCTGTAATAACCAAGTCACAATTGTGCTCAATGGCGGCTTCCAGCATCTTTCGAAGATAATCCGGATGAATCGAATCATCCGCATCCACAAAACAAAAATATTCCGTCCGAAGCGCATCCAGCCCTGCATTACGCGCAGATGAGGCGCCGCCATTTGGCTTATTGATAACCTGAAACCGCTTATCGCCCCGGGAATAGGTTTCCAGAATCTCAAGGCTGGCATCAGTGGAACCATCATTAACAAAGATAGTTAACCAATGCGGATAGGTTTGATTCAGGATGGACCTCACGCATCGGTGCAGATATCGCTCCGCATTGTAGACGGGAATAATAATACTGACTACTAACGCGTTGGAATAATTATTTTTTGAAAAAAATGACATTATAACGTTTAAAGTATGGTCACATAATGCATTTATTTACAGTATAATAAATGCTTTAATAAATATACCAAACGGATTATGCCACCACAAGCCCAGTTTGACAGAATTCTTTCGATTTGCAAGCTTTTTTCTCCCATTGTGTTCAATTCGCTGGGAAATTTGCCTCATCCTGGTCCCATACCCACCTGTTCAGACATCGAGATTATTGCTCTTTCGCTTTTTCAAAACCTGCTTTCCATAGAGAGCGCGTGCCGTTTCTTTTCAATGCTTCGTTTCTTGTTACCCGGATTTTCGGTGAGACTTTCTCGACGTAACTTCAACTCACGCCGTCGCCGCTTGACGCAATTCATTGAAATCATCAGAAAACGGCTTTCTCTGTGACAACACTGGCGATAGTTTGTTGATTATTGACTCTATACCTATTGAAACATGCAGGTATTCCAGAGCTGCTAGCAGCCGTATTTTCAAAGAAAATGAGGGCTCTGCTCCCTCGTATGGTTATTGTGCGGCTCAACAACAATTGTATTGGGGATACAAGTTCCATTGTGCGTGTACTGCCGCCGGGGTCATTGTGCGTTATGATTTGAGTCCGGCGCACCACCACGACATTAAATATCTGCAGGACATTCAGGATGAAGTGTCAAATTGCGTTCTCGCAGGTGATAAAGGATATCGCAGTAGTCCTTTGAGGCTTACTCTTTTCGAATATGCAGGCATTGAACTTGCCACGCCGTGCCGCAAAAAGGAGCTCTTACAACACTCCATGCCGGATGATTACCAAAGAATCAGAAAGCGAGTAGAAGTGGTCTTTTCTCAACTGGTCGACCAGTTCGCCATTCGGAAAAATTACGCGAAGCCTCAAATAGGCCTGTTTACGCGAATTATTTCGAAAGAGACTCTATTCACCATGCTTCAATACATCAACCTCATGAATAACCAGCCGCTGAATCAAATGCGCTATACTTTGTCTGCTTGAAATTTAATTATTCCAACGCGTATCTTTTTCATTAATTATTGTTTTGCACTTGTTTTGAATACTGTAACAGCCTGCCATAATATGTCAGGTTGCCAGCTTCGTCCTTCTCCTTGAAATCTAATTTATAGGAAAGTTTGTAAAATTGGCATTCTGATATCATTTTCTCGAAAACGGAGGGCGAGCATGCATCATCGCGTCTGTTTTGAATGGTGTTAATGTGCGGGGTGTCAAGCACACCTTTCATAACATCTTCTTTTAATGCAGGAATGGAGTCAAGGGCCAGAATCAGTATATAGTTAACGAGAACATAGTCTATTAACTTCCACGAGGTTTTCCAATATTCAAACAGAGCATCCCTGGCGTATACAATCCATGGAGCTTCTGCCGCTGCGCCCAACATGAACACAGTGTATTGCCCGCTGCCGAGATGCTGAGCATCGTATGGCTCTTTGGCGCTGAAATAGGAGTGGCTAAAAACGCTATCCGGCATTTTGGAACTTAGAAACACAGAAGCATCAATCCAGAGACCGCCATGTTTCGCCAACAAAGTCATTCGGAGAATATCGGTAAAATGAGTGATACTCATCAACTTCCTCTCAAATTTGTCGAGGATATACCTGGGGATGTCAGCATATGTGCTGTAATTCCCGGAATGTAGAAAAATGATGGGTCTGTCACCAGTAGCGTTCTTTTTCAGACTTGCATAGCAAAGGCGGATAATATCGGGCATCTGGTCTTCGCCTTGCCACCAACACACCCAGATAGGGCCCTCGTTCGGCTTGTTGGAAATGGGATTCTGTCTGCATTTTTCTATCAAATGACCATAGTGCCTGCGTATAAACTGGAATTTGTATGGCCGGTCAGCAATAAGGAAGTCACTGTGGTGCCGATACTTCAAGCGATTGATGGCCATGTGGTAAATGACAGGCATATCGTAGCTGATAATGATACGATACGATTTCACTATAGCGTCCCTGATTTTTCTAATAAGCGACATCATTGGCAGGATAACAAAAGAGCATGCATTGTCAAGCGATAAAAAGTCTCGCTTTACTTTTATCATTGGATAATCAACTCACCCCACCTGCCGGGGGAGATGCAGGTGGGGTGAGCCTTATGAGTTGTTCAGGATTGCCTGTGCGCCTCACTCCTGGGGAGCATCGGCGGGAATGGCATCAGCTTCACCCTCAGCGGATTCCTCTTCGTCATCATCGGGGATGACGAGGGTGATTTCCTGGATGGATTCCTTGCCATCGAGCGTGATGAGCTTCACACCCTGAGTGGCGCGGCCGGTTTCACGGATGGTGTCCACCTTCATACGGACAGACTGACCACCGGTGGTCATGATCATGAGCTCATCGGCATCGGTCACGGTGGTGGCGGAAACCACGCGGCCGGTCTTGTCGGTGCAGTTCATGGTCTTGATACCGATACCACCGCGACTCTGCGGGCGGTATTCATCGAAAGGCGTGCGCTTGCCGAGACCGTTTTCGGAAACCACCAGCAGGTTGGCATCCTGCTGCACCACAGCCAGAGCCACCACGTAGTCGCCCTCGCGCAGCTTGATACCGCGCACACCGATGGTGTTGCGACCCTGGGCGCGCATGTCATCCTCGCTGAAGCGGATGCTCATGCCATCGTGCGTCACAAGCACCACCTCATCAGCACCAGAGGTAAGGGCGGCATTCACAAGCGTGTTACCTTCCTCCAGGTTGATGGCAATGATACCGGCCTTGCGGTAGTTCACGAAATCGTTGAGGGCGGTCTTCTTCACAGTGCCGTCCCTGGTGGCGAACACCACGTTGCCGGAACCTTCAGCAAAGGTGATATCCTTGCCGTCCTCACTCACGCGGCGCTCCAGACGCAGAATGGCAGCGATGCGTTCATCGGCCTGCATATCCAGGAGGTTCTTGATGGAACGGCCCTGGGCGCTGCGAGCGGCTTCGTCAATCTCGTACACGCGCTCCACATACACACGGCCGGTGTTGGTGAAGAACATGATGTAATCGTGATTCTGGGCGGCGAACAGGTGTTCCACAAAGTCGCTGGCATCCTTCTTGCTCTTGGTCGTGGCGGCCTTGATACCCTTGCCACCACGGGCCTGCAGGCGGTACTCATCGGAGTTGGTGCGCTTGATGTAGCCGCTGTGCGTGATGGTCACAATCATGGAGTCATTGGGGATGAGATCCTCAATGGCCATATCGCCCTCGAACGGGATGATGTGGGTCATGCGCGGGGTGGCGTACTTCTCCTTGATGGCGCGCAGCTCATCCTTCACGATGCCGAGCACGCGGCTCTCATTGGCCAGGATGTCCAGGTAGTCCTCGATGAGCTCCAGCAACTTCTTGTACTCATCGGAAATCTTGTCGTTTTCCAGAGCGGTGAGCTGGTAGAGACGCAGTTCGAGGATGGCGTTCACCTGACGTTCGGTGAAGATGTACTTATCGCCCTGCACAGAGGGCTGGCTGTGGATGAGAATACCCAGACCGCGGGCCAGTTCCACCGGGAAGCTGAATTCCATGAGTCGGTTGCGGGCATCCTCGCGGTTCTTCGAGTCGCGGATGATGCGGATGAACTCATCCATATTGGCCAGGGCAATGAGGTAGGCTTCGAGCACTTCGGCGCGGTCCTCAGCCTTGCGGAGCAGGAACTTCGTGCGGCGCACCACCACCTCGCGGCGGTGTTCCACGTAGAAGTTGATGGCATCCTTCATGGTGAGCACCTTCGGGCGTCCCTCGTGAATGGCCAGCATGTTCACGGAGAAGGAAGTCTCCATGCTGGTGAGCTTGTAGAGCTGGTTGATGACCACCTGCGGGCGGGCATCGCGCTTGAGCTCGATTTCAATGTAGTCCGTCAGGTCGCGCATGCCGGCAATATCGGTGATAATCTTATCACGCACCAGCTCGGCAATACGCTCCTGCAGCACCGCGCGGTTCACACCGTAGGGCACATCGGAGATATGGATGAACTCGCGGCCGTTCTCATTGGTCACCACTTCCATCTTACCGCGCATGCGGACGCTGCCGCGGCCGGTGCGGAAGTAGCTGTCGATACCCTTGTAACCCAGCACATAGCCGCCGGTGGGGAAGTCCGGCCCCTTGATGTAGGCGCGCAGGGCTTCGCTGCTGATGAGAGGATTATCGATGTAGGCGCAGATACCATCCACCACTTCACCCAGGTTGTGCGGGGCCATGTTGGTGGCCATGCCCACAGCAATACCCGTACCGCCGTTCACCAGCAGGTTCGGGAAAGCGGAAGGGAACACCACGGGCTCGGTGAGGCGGTTGTCGTAGTTCGGCTGGAAATCCACCGTGTCCTTGTCCAGGTCGTCCATGAGGGCCACGCCCAGGTGGCTCAGCTTGGCATCGGTGTATCGCATGGCGGCGGGGGGGTCGCCTTCCGGCGTACCGAAGTTACCCTGCCCCTGCACCAGAATGTCGCGCATGTTCCAGGGCTGGGCCATGGTCACCAGGGTACCGTAGGCAGACTGGTCGCCGTGCGGGTGGTAGTTACCAATGGTATCACCCACGATTTTACCGCACTTGATAGTGCCCTTGCTGGGCACCAGTCCCAGTTCATGCATGGCGTAAAGCACGCGGCGCTGGGAAGGTTTGAGACCGTCGCGCGCATCCGGCAGGGCGCGTGAGATAATCACCGACATGGAGTAATCCAGGAAGCTGCGGGAGACTTCCTCTGCCACATCGACGGGACGAATTCTTGTTTCGCTCATAATCTGAAAGAAAAGTTAGGGTTACACGTCGAGGTTGCGGACATTGAGGGCGTTGTCCTCGATGAAGCGGCGGCGGGGTTCCACCAGGTCACCCATGAGGATGGTGAACATCTTGTCGGCCTGCACGGCGTTATCATCATCCAGGCGCACGCGCAGCAGCTCGCGCTTCTCGGGATCCATGGTGGTGGCGTAGAGGTCCTTGGCGTCCATTTCACCCAGACCCTTGAATCGGGTGATAGTCACGCTGCGGCCGCCAATCTCCAGCACCTTGGCCAGGATATCGCCCACAAAGAAGATGGGTGTGACCGTGTTGCGGGAATTTTCCACCAGCTCGAATACCGGTGCATCATCGCTGAGCAGCTGGCCGGGTTCGATACCCAGTTCCTCCAGGCGGGAAAGCACGCGGGTAATGGCCTTGGCCTCGTGCAGCTCGTGCAGCAGGGCGCGGCGGCTGGGGCCTTCGCGCACCGGCAGCGGGTTGGCGGCCAGTTCCTCCTCACTGGGTTCGCCAAAGAGGAAGAGGTCGCGGTTGGCTTCAGAGAATTCGGTGAGTTCCTCCATGGTCTGGAAGTACTGCACTTCTTCATCGTTACCGCAACGCACCTTCACCAGATACTGCGGGAAGGCACCATTGCCGGCGCGGTGGCGCAGCAGATCCTTGAAGTCGCCACCGTGCTGAGCCACGCTGCCCTCGTACTTCTGCAGGTTGATAAGCGTCTCCAGAATGGCCATGAGGGAATCGGCATCGAACTCGCGGGCCTTATCCGGCGTGCGGAGCGTCACATCGCCCGCACCCAGGGAAATAAGCTTGCGGTTCAGGGAGACTTCATCCTGCACATACTGCTCCACCTTGCGGTGAATTACGCGATACAACGGCGGCTGGGCAATGTAAAGATAGCCGGCGCGCACCAGCTGCGGCATGTGGCGGCAGAAGAGGGTGAGCAGCAGGGTGCAGATGTGGGAGCCGTCCACGTCAGCATCAGCCATGAGGATGATCTTGTGGTAGCGCACCTTGTTCAGGTCAAAGGAGCCTTCGCCCTCACCATCGCCGATACCGGCACCGATAGCGGTGATGATATTCTGAATCGTCTCGCTGCCCAGGGCTTTATCCAGGCGGGCTTTCTCCACATTGAGAATCTTACCACGCAGCGGCAGGATAGCCTGTGTGCGGCGGTCGCGGCCCATCTTGGCGGAGCCGCCTGCGGAGTCACCCTCCACAATGAAGAGCTCGCTGAGCTTCGGGTCGCGGCAGGAGCAGTCGGCCAGCTTGCCGGGCAGACCACCACCCACGGTCATGGCGCTCTTGCGCACGCTTTCGCGGGCCTTGCGGGCGGCTTCGCGGGCGCGGGAGGCAATGAGGCAGCGGTCAATGATGGTTCTGGCCACCTGCGGGTTCTCCTCAAAGTATTCCTTAAGCTCCTCGTACACCACGCTGCTCACCACACCTTCGATTTCGGTGTTCACGAGTTTATCCTTCGTCTGGGAGGAGAAGCGCGGGTTGGGCATCTTCACGGAGATGACGGCCACCAGACCTTCACGCACATCGTCGCCATTCAGGCTGGGGTCCTTATCCTTGAGCAGATTGTTGCTCTTGGCGTAGTTGTTAATGGCGCGGGTAAGCGCGCTGCGGAAGCCGGAAAGGTGCGTGCCGCCATCGGCATTGAAAATGGAGTTGGCGTAGCACTGAATCTGGTAGCGGTCGCTATCGTTGTACTGCATCACCACATCCACAATCACATCGTCCTCCATGGTCTTGCCGTCGTACTCCACCTCGATGTGGCGCACGCCGCTCATGGCGATGGGCTCGGCCGTGATAAGGGTCTTATTCTCGCCCAGCTGCTTCACGAACTCGCGGATACCATCGGCATAATAGAAAGTCTCCGTGCGCTCCTGACCGCTGCGCTCATCCACCAGTTCGATAACAAGGCCGGGGTTCAGGAAGGCGAGCTCGCGCAGACGGCGGGCCAGCAGGTCAAACTTGAATTCCGTGGTATCGGTAAAGATGGTCGGGTCCGGCAGGAAGGTGATGGCCGTGCCGGTCTGGCTCTCCGGGCAGGTGCCCACCACGTGCAGCTTCTCGGTGGTCTTGCCACGCTCGAAAGTGATGACGTGGCGCTTGCCATCGCGGCGCACTTCGGCCTTGAAGAAATCCGAGAGGGCGTTCACACACTTGGCACCCACGCCGTGCAGACCACCGGAGTATTTGTAGGCACCCTGCCCGAACTTGCCACCAGCATGCAGGTTGGTGAGCACCAGCTCCACGGCGGGAATGCCGAACTTCGGGTGGATATCCACGGGAATACCACGGCCGTTATCAATCACGGAAATGGTGCCGCCTTCGTGAATCTGGATGATGATTTTGCTGCAGTATCCGGCCAGGTGCTCGTCAATCGAGTTATCCAGCACTTCGAACACACAGTGATGCAATCCCCGTTCATCCGGGTCGCCAATGTACATGCCCGGACGCTTACGCACGGCTTCAAGGCCTTCCAGCTTGTCAATCTGGGCGGCGCCGTACTCCTGCTGTGCCCCGGTCGAAAGTTTCTCCACTTCCTCCGGGAGCGTTTCGTTATCACTCATAAGTGCCGCCCATTATACGCGCGTACGCGCGCGCCTCAATAATATAGTATGTCATTTTTGCAAATTTTGCGTCACACAGCCCCTAAATTGCGTTTACACCCCCATATGGACACCCGGGCCATTTATACAGAAGCACCCATTACAAGCCATTTTCGTGACATTTCTACACATACCCACCCCATCAGGCATTCGCTTATCATGCCCTAAAAAGTTCTTGCATTAGCACAGGAGATGATATAACCTCTTCTCCACTTCTACGTATCGTTCAGGAACAGTATGAAACACGTTCACTTTCTCGGGATTTGTGGCACCGCCATGGGGGCAGTTGCATCAGCCATGGCACGGCAGGGCTACGTGGTAACCGGCACCGATGCCAATGTGTACCCGCCCATGTCCACTTTCCTGGAGAACGAAGGAATCCAGATTTTCCAGGGCTACAACCCCGCCAACATTCCGGACGATACTGACCTGGTGGTGATCGGCAATGCCATGAGCCGCGGCAATATCGAAGTGGAAGCCGTACTGGATACCCGCCTGCGCTACATGAGCCTGCCGGAAACCATGAAGGAATTCTTCCTCTGGGGTAAGCGCAACCTGGTGGTGACCGGCACGCACGGCAAGACCACCACCACCTCCATGCTCACCTGGATGCTGGAAGCCAACGGGCTGAATCCCAGTTTCATGATTGGCGGCATTGCCCGCAACCTGGGCCGCGGCGGCCGTTTCACCGATTCAGACTACTGCGTGCTGGAGGGCGATGAATACGATACCTCTTTCTTTGATAAGCGCTCCAAGTTCCTGCACTACCTGCCGGAGGTGGTCATCGTCAACAACATTGAGATGGACCACGCTGATATCTACGCCAATGTGGACGAAATCAAGCTTTCCTTCAAACGCCTGCTGCGTGTGGTGCCCCGCAACGGCATTGTCTTCATCAATGCCGACTGCCCGAACTGCACCGATGTGCGCCAGTATGCCGCCTCTGAGCTCAAGATGGTGAAGATGGTGAGCGTGGGTATGAGCGAGGAGGCCGACCTGCGCATCACCGATGTGGAATACCGCACCGATGGCTGCGCTTTCACCCTCGTGGGCTCCCCTGCCCCGGAAGCCGGAGAATCCACCCCCTGCCTGCTGCATGGCGAGCGTTTCAACCTGCCCATGATTGGCGATTTCAATGTGCGCAACGCAGCCATGGCCGCTTGTGCAGCAGCCTTTGCCGGGTTGAATGCCGAGCAGATTCGCACCGCGTTGAACAGTTTCGAGGGTGTAGCCCGCCGCCAGGAAGTGCGCGGCACGGTGAATGGCGTGACCGTGGTGGATGATTTTGCCCACCACCCCACTGCTATCCGCCAGGCTATTGCCGGGCTGCGCCAGCGTTTCCCGAAAAGCCGCCTGTGGGTACTCTTCGAACCCCGCAGCAACACCACCATCCGCAACCTGTTCCAGAAAGAGCTGGCCGAGGCACTGGCAGATGCCGATTTCGCCGTCATCTCCCCCATCGAGAACCACAAGCGACTCACTCCGGAGCAGCGCTTGAACGAAGAACAGCTGCTGGCGGATATCCAGGCCGCCGGAACCGATGCCTATGTAGGCAGGAATGTGGACGATATTGTAGCCCATGTGGTCACACACGTGCATCCGAACGATGTGCTTCTGGTCATGAGCAACGGCGGCTTCGGCGGCATTCACAACAAGCTGCTCATTGCCCTCGCTCAATAAGTTATCAGCCCCGCCCACCGCGGGGCTTTTTCTTGACCCGGCATGCAGGCTGTGCTAGAGTGGAATCATGAAGCGGATTCTTCTTCTCCTGATTGCCCTGCTCACCCTGTTGCCGGTACAGGGAGGGCATGACTTTGAGCAAATTCTGGGCGGGTTGCTTCAGACTGTCACCAGCGCGCCGCAATCCACCACACCCCAGCAGAAACAGCACAGCATGGGAGACCACCTGGTGCTCACCCTGCGCGGCGCTACTGATTCCCTGCTCGAAGCGTATAAGGAAGAGGGCCGCGAATACGCCCGCGAAGTAGGCGATGTCATCACCCAGCGTATGCTGGAAAATGAAAAAGTAAACAGCACGCTGGATTCTGTGCGCTACCTGTGCTGGGGCGTGGTTGCCTACCTTACTGTGGTGAGCCTGCTCATGCTGCTGCTCCTGCTGCGCCTGCGCGTGCTCTACGCCCGATTAACGGAAAAAATTGAAGCTCTGGATAAACGGAATTGATATTGCCATCACCCACCCCGGCCACACTATTTTCAACGGCGGTCAGGATTCCGACGGTGTGCTCCGCGTGCAAAAGAGAAACGCGCCAGCGGGCCGCGGCGGAATAAATCACACGCTTTCACCCATAAGACGGCGGCGGTTTTCGCTACGTTCGCGCATCACCTGTTCCTCCGTGGCACCCAGGGAGCGGAGCATGTGGCTGGTCATGGCCAGAGCCACCTCAGCCTCACCGGCGAAGGCGTGCGCATCGCCCGATTGGGCAATAGCCTGAGCAATGCGGATATAGTTCGTATGCGCCACCACCCGGATCTGAGGATTCAGACTTCGGGCAGCCGCTGCAATGGGCACAGCGGGTGCGGCGGCTGAGGAGATGATGATAGCTTTGGCCTTCTCCACCCCAGCCAGACGCAGGATAGTGCGGTTCGAGGCATCGCCGTGAATGGCGGGCAAGCCTTCCTGGTGCAGACGCGCCACGGTGTCCACGTTCATTTCCAGCACCACCACTTCCAGAGCATGGCGGCGCAGCACCTGGCTCACCAATTCACCGCAGGGGCCGTAGCCCACCAGCAGGATGCGGTACACATCATCCGCAACGGCGGGTATCGAATCGGCCTGGGCA
>JAFXDR010000038.1 GCA_017521145.1 Akkermansia sp.
CCGTTGTATTCATGGAAAACCACGGTGTCATCACCGGTGCCCGCCACATTGAGGAAGCTGAGTGGTTCATGGAAAATGCCGATGCCTACTGCAAGATGGTGCTCTTTGCCGACATGCACGGCGGCAAGCTCAACCAGGTGGATGAAGCCGGCATCGCCGACTTCCTCGCCATCCGCAAGAACATCGGCTACGCTGTGCCCGAAGGCCAGCCCCTGTACAACTTCCGCGAGTACAACGGCTACACCATGGGCATCGCCGGCCAGAAGAAGGACTGATAGTTCCTCTGCCAAATCTCGATTTAAGCCGTGCTGTAGTGCTGGTCACTGCAGTGCGGTTATGGTATTAGGCCGTTGCGTTGCTTTGTTTAAAATTTCAAGTTGGGAACTTCTAAAAACTAAAAACGAACCAATAAATTGGAATTTATCGGGCTGAAAGCCCGAGGAATTTTGAGCCCGGAGGGCGACATATTTATAGCGAGTGGTAGAGCCCGGCGCGCGTCAGCGAGGCGGGCGGAACCACTCGTACACCCCAAAAGGAAACTGGAACCCCGACGCAGGTTGGGGTGGCAGAAAGCGATGTAACATATTAAGCTTACGGTTCCTGCCGCCCGCTCCTGACGTCGGGGCTCCGAATATATTTTCGTTTTACGAGTGGTTCCGTTGCTGACGCAGATCCACCACTTATATGATAAAAATTTGATATGGACACCCCGCAAGCATCAGCTAAAATGCTTGCGGGGTGTTTTAGTTACTAAACTCTGGGGTAGCTATCCAGATAGGTGAACAAGTGTCCTTCCATCCAAACTCTACAAGAGTCTTAGCGAGCATACGCTGTTCACCTGACCCCTTGCTCCGTAGATCGGACGATTGCTTATATGCTTGACTTGCGACTTCTGAAATCGTAGAATGAGATATATCAGATATCGTCTGATGGGAATTTAGATTATAGACAAAAATATTATGAAATCCAAGTACAGAAAATTGTTGGTCGCTTCATTCGCAGTATGCACATGTACGGTTTCTCTTTGCTCGTGCACCGATGATTCAAATGCTACCATGGCTAGTCCGTTGGAATGTGTTTTGCAACACGGAGGAAAAATTTCTAGTGCCGAAGAAATGGCCATGCGTGCAGGTTATGAAGGGCAAGGTATGTCATCAGATGTGCAGAACTCGATGGAGTTAGTAAGTGCATATTGTGCAGGCGCTGCCTTGGGTGGACATGAGGCAAACGTTCAGCAGAGTTTAGAAAAAGGAGCGTCTCCTGTTGCAGCCATGACGGGTGCAGCTGCGGGGGGATATATGGAAATTGTGCAGACGGTGCTCCCAAAAGTTGCAAAACCACATCGCCTGAGTAGAGCGATTGAGTTTGCTGCAATGTTCGGACATATTGAAATTGTGCAATTATTGCTGGAGAAGGGAAATGATGCCGATTCCGGACTTGAGGGAGCCGCGCGCGGTAAGCAGAAGGAGATTATTCAGATGTTGCTTACGAAAGGCGCTAACCCTGATTATGGTATGAGCGGCGCTGCTGAAGGTGGTCATATGGATATTGTTCAATATATGTTGGAGAAGGGAGCAAGCCCTGATCGCGGTGTGGGAGGTGCTGCAAAGTTCGGTCATATAGACATTGTCCAATTCCTGTTAGAGAAAGGTGACATAAAGACAGATTACTATGATATTGCACCCTGTGTAGAGAATGGATACATGGAAATTGCAGAGTTACTGCTTAAGAAGACAAAACGTCTTGAAGAAGACCTTATCTCGGCTGCTCGATTTCAAAATGCTAAGATGTTACAATTAATTTTGTCTCAACCGGGGATAGATGTTAATTACAAAACCTACCTCGGTGAATATAAAACGGCGCTGGATGTAGCTGAGGAGTCTTCTTTCGGAGATTCTGGCTGCGTGGAGATGATTCGCGCCGCTGGTGGTAAACGTAGGTGTGAACTTGATAATTGATGAAAAATGTAGCGTAATCACGGTTTGTAAAAAAGTGACTCTGTCTTGCTGAAGTGATAGATTAAATCTAATTAGCAGGACAGAGTTTTTAATAATCGTTTCAAGGGTGGCTGTCTGTTCTAGTGACGACTTGAGATGGAAAAAATGTAACATGCTATGCATTAGATGAATAGAATGATATCGTTGCTGTTCACGGTTTTAGTTGCCTGGTTGAATCCTTGTGACGCAGACGTTGACAGAACCGAATATGCCGTCCAAGACAAGATGAGAGAGTCAACGCTTGGAGATGAACTCAAAAGGTTTCATGAAAAATCAAACGAAGACTGTTCGCACTTGTCATTTAGGAATGGCTAAATGAGTTGTGAGATTGATAGAATTGATTTGGCCTGGGTTTTGACCTTGCCAGATTGCACGTTTGGCTCTGAACCCTATGCTGTCACGGATGCGCACGTGCTTCTTGTGATTCAGAGGCAGGTTCAAAATATGGGGAATGAACCTGCTCATTTTCAGATTCCTGTTTTTCGAACTACCAGGGGCAAGCAATATAATGAGGTGGATTCAATCCACTACAAGGCCTTTCAGAGTAACTTATTTGCCGCCACACTGAATCCGGGATCATGTCACCGATTTATTTGTTTTTATCGAGTGCCTTTGAACGAGGTCGTGGGTGGTTATCTCGTATTTGAAAAAAGCTCATCAATCTGGATGAGGAGTTCGAAACGGTTATCAAGATACCTGTTTGTGTTAATCGGAAAATAGAACGCCATCTCGTTGTTCCCAATGTGACCGATTTTTAGCATTTCGAGATAGGGCATTTTAAACCGTAGTGCGGAACTTCCTCCTTTCACTTTCTCATAAAACAACCTAGGCCATTCCGTTGGGACTGGCCTGGGTTTTGAAAAAGGTTTGGTGTAATTCCGTATGATTAACGAATGGTATTCACGCTCAAAGCGTCCTTACTCATGTGGCTGCTCATAATCGAGGCCGATATCTTCCTGGGCCACATCCCGCTGGCACCCTACGGCACCCCCGGCTCCCCCGAGACCGCCGAAGCCGTGGCCAAGGCTTCCCGCCAGAGCACCGTTGTATTCATGGAAAACCACGGTGTCATCACCGGTGCCCGCCACATTGAGGAAGCTGAGTGGTTCATGGAAAATGCCGATGCCTACTGCAAGATGGTGCTCTTTGCCGACATGCACGGCGGCAAACTCAACCAGGTGGACGAAGCCGGCATTGCCGATTTCCTCGCCATCCGCAAGAACATCGGCTACGCCGTGCCCGAAGGCCAGCCCCTGTACAACTTCCGCGAGTACAACGGCTACACCATGGGTATCGCCGGCGAGAAGAAGGACTAAGTTTCCGTTCTTGTCAGATTTTGCAGCGCCGCATCGGTCTTGTGCCGGTGCGGCGTATTTGTAATCAATTGGTTATATTTTAGCGTGCAAAATTTCAAGTTGTACTTGAAATTTTGCACGCCGCATCATTCTTCGTGCTGGCATGCAGCTAATTCAATACGCGCCGTACTGTATCTTGTATTTCATGATTTCACCCTGCTTATAAGACGCAGGCATTTCATTCATTGTTCTCATATATGCGTGTATGAAGGGCTCGAAATCCCGCTCCAACATAGGCTTCAGTTTCAGAAGCTGCATATACTCCTCCTGGGTTTTCCACGGATAAACATCTTCCGGACTGTATAAGCAATCCTGCAATTTCGCAATACATGTACTCTCGAGGGATGCCGACTGCTGCAGGCTTTCGTACGTCGCGTTTGCGAGGGAATCAATCTGATCCCCCAGCGCAAAGGCGGATCTGCGGATTTCCTGCTCATCCTTCCCGCTATCGCGCAGGTTTTGCATCTGCTGCAACAACGCATCCACCTGTTTCTTATAATCCGCAACAAGCTGATTGCGCTGTTTCGTTATCTTCTGCAGTTCCTTCGCCAGCGAAGCAATCCCTATCTGCTGGCAGACCTTGCTGTAAAAATCCTCACTCACCACCACAGGCGTAACTGCCGCAGACGGCTCATTCGCCATAACGACCTTTGCCGGAGTCTCACGAATCAGCCCCGGAGCTGCGGCTTGCTCAGATTTGAGTAACCACGCCCCGCCGGCCGCCAGCAGCACCGCAGGCACAGCCCACAACAGGAAGGAACGGCGCCGCCGCGCCACCGCCACCGGAGCAGCCCCACGCAGCAGCCAATCCTGCCACTCGCGGGCAGACTGGCAGCGTTCCTCGGGCGCGAGCGCCAGATTCTGCATGATGCTTTGCTCCAGCAAGGTGGCGCCAGAGGGCAGGGGAGCCAGGTCATCTGAGACCAGGCGTTGCTGGGCCGGTTCGGGCGCGTTGCCGGTCAGCAGCTCATACCAGGTGGCCGCCAGGGAATACAAATCCGTCCACGGGCCTATTTTCCCCTTGCCGCTTACCTGTTCGGGTGAGGCGTAGACCGGCGAGAACTCGCCCTGAGTCGTCGTATCCACCTTGGTGGCGCGGTTCAGCGCCGAGCCGAAATCCACCAGCACCGGATTCCCCGCGGCATCAAACATAATGTTGCCCGGCTTGATATCGCGGTGAATCACCTGCATGCCGTGCAGATACTCCAGCGCCGCGAGCAGCTCCAGCAGCCAGTTCTGCGCCGTTTCCGGAGAAAAAGCATCCCCCGCGGCTATCCTGTCGCGCAGAGAGCCGCCCTCCAGCCAGGGCATCACATAAAACAGGCTCCCTGCCGAGCGGAACACATCATACACCGGAACCACCCGCGCATGATGCAGCTTAGCCAGCGTCTGCACCTCCTCATACACATCCTCAATGGCGGTCTCATAATTCGCACGCATCGATTCCGTGTGCGGCTGCACAATCCCGGTCTGCGGGTCGCGGCGGCAGATAGAGGTCGGGAAACACTCCTTCACCGCCACCGGGCGGTTAAGCTTCTCGTCCCACGCGCGGTACAAAATACCGAAACCGCCCTGCGAGGCGGCCTCTATCAGGCGGTATTGCCCCAGCTGCGCGCCGGGTGGCAAAGCATCTACAGAACCATTCATGCGGATAGCTCGTCAGTCTAAATCAATTCCCCAGCCTCGGTACCTCATCTGCCAGAAACTCCGAAAGTGTCTTACCCTGCGCAAAGGCCCGCTTCTCCAGCGCGGCTCGTGTGGCGGCATCCAGACTCAGCGTTATCTTCGTCTCCTCTTCCACCTGCACGCGCCCCGGCATAATCAGCGGCAGTTCCTTCACCATCTCGCGGATGATATGCACCTTCGCTGCCGGTATCAGCTTCTTGGCCATCCAGTTCCGCACCGTGGCCTCCGACACATAGCAACGCTCCGCCAGCCAGGCGTAACTGTAATTGTTCGCCTTTAGCCAAATTTTGATACTTTTCTTCAAATCGGACTGGTCTTGCGTCTCCACGGTGTAAAAGTAGCATTTTCGACACACATTTGCAAGCCGATAGTGTTCATTCCACCCGAAAATCAACCTGCATCCTGCAAATGAAGTTGACTTTTTCGCGCTTTTGCTACATATTATCTGACAGAAAGTAGCCTTATGACCACTAATATCATTTTCACCTGCCCAGCCTGCGGCAGCCATGAACTCATGAGCATCCAGCAAGCCGTCCACCGCACGCCGATTACCCTCATGCGCACGGCTGGCGGAGAGTGGTCAGGCATACCCAGCGGCAGCATCCAGGAACTGCACGGCAGCACCCTGGGCTACCGCTGCGCCAGCTGCCGCTACCCGGATATCCCCAACCACGACACCAACGGCGGCTTCCACTGGCAGACGCTCGACCACGTGGCCGCCGCCGGCGTACTCAGCACCCCAGGAGATGCACCGTTGCCCAGCATCACCGCCACCATCTGCCAGCCGGACGGCACCACACGCCGCATCACCCTCACCCCGCCGCACCCCGGTACCCTCACCATTCACGAGCGCGCCGCCATCCTGGCCGCCCACCACGCCCCCGCCGGCTCCGTCCTCCTGGTCGAGTGAGAGTGAGCCCCGGCAAACGATGAACATTTCTACACAAAATCACCTCTCTACCCTTATGAACGAAAATATTCCGCAGACCGTTGAAGAAATCGAAAACTCCAAGTGGTTCAAAAAGCTCAACAAACCCGAAATCATCGCCGGGCTTGAGTCCGGTGCTGAGCTCTGGCTCAAGAAACACGGCACAAAAAGCAAAGTAGGCAGGCAGCTGCACGCCGCGCTGCAGCTCTACCGCCAGAGCAAAGCCGGCAATGTGCTCACCCCGCGCAATGTAGCCATCCTCACCTTCAGCATCCTCTATGTCGTGTGGCCCATGGATGCCCTTGCCGATATCATCCCCGTCATCGGCTGGATGGATGACATCGGCGTGCTCTCACTCGTCTTCACCGCCATCATCTCCAGCTTAACCACCACGGGCAAAAAGCCGGGAGAAGAGCCGGAGCCTGAACTTCCCGAAACACCCGCCGACCAGCCGGCGGATGCAGAAAACGCCCCATAACCCGCCAGCTCCATGTTCAAGCACTTCATCAAGGACATCGCCGCGCGCAAGGCCATGATTCTGTTCAGCGATACCCTGCTGGGCCGAGCCATGCTCCGCAAGGGCGTGGAACTCGCCAGCAGTGAGCTGGGCATCCCCCTCGATGTGCAGCCGGACTCCACCGCCCGCGAATTCTGGCACATCCGCGCCGGAGTCCCCACCGCCCCGCTCTGCGTCAACATCCGCGTGCATGCCGAAACCCTCGCCGAGCTCATCGAGTTCGGTGCCAATGCCTGGCTCGAAGGCAGAAAACTCCACCTCCACCGCGATATCCTCCCCCTCCTGGCGAGGCATATGAACCAGCCCGGCGAACAATCAGCGATAGAAAAAGCAGGTACGCGCCCCGCACCAGCCGCGGATACGAGCCAGCCATAACCGCCACCCAGACCACCAGCTGGAATAAATCTTCCGCGATAAGAAGCGGTGTGTATAAAGCCCCACCACCAGGCTGAGAGCTACACCACCCACGGTACATAAGGCACCACTTCCGAGCGCTGCCACAGCGGTGCCTGTGGCCATGGCGGCGCCGCTGGTTCCGGCGCCCACCAGCAAGCCCTGTTTCAGCCCGGCGCTGCCCTCCTGCTGCTGTTTCCATGCCATGATGAGCGCAATGTCTGCGGCACACATGCTGATGGGATTGGCCGCCAGCGCACCCGCCAACCCGCTGGAGGCTGCCAGTTCGGCTAGTTTCTTCACATCTTTTTGCTTACAGCCAACCACCACCGCTGCCGTCGAAAGCACCCCACCGAACAACTCAAGGCTATTTATCTGCAACATATCCCCCAGCCAATCTTTGGGAATGTGCAGATGCTCATTCAACCATGTGCTCATGGCGTGGAACTGCCCTGGTTCCAGAGAAACTACCGGCAGACCGGAAACAGAGAACAAATCCTTTCCCAGATGCTGAGCTGTGCCCATGATTTCCTGCCACAGGGAATCATCCGGCAGCGCTTTGGAGGCCGCCTCAAATGCACCGAAAATATCGTGCTGCCCATCCACCAGATGGTGTAGCTTCGAGCCCCCGGTATGCAGGCTCAGGTAGACGCTGTCAATCGCCTTATCATACACCGTGGTGTTCGGCGTGTTAATCAGCTCTGCCAACCGCTGCGCCAGCCCATGCCCACTGGCCGACCCCAGAACAGGGTCGGCCAGCAAGCCACCTGTGTGTAATTTGAAACGAGGAGGCCGCGGTTTCATTGTCTCACAACGAGCTTATGGGCGTTCGGATGAACCGCCGCTTCCCGCGGAAATATCCAGAACCGTCCGTTCCGGCGCTTTTGTCGGGGTGAACTGACTCAGGTGGCAGAATCTGCAAGGTGCCTCCCTGTGCAGATATCTGGAATTTACCGGGTGCCTTACCAATTTCAAGGCCGTTGAAAATAACGATGCTTCCCTCAGGAACCTGCGTGACCTCCAGTTCCAGAACCCCGGTCTCGGAGTCCGCCAGTTTGATTTCGCGGGATGTGCGTATGTGGTATCCTTTCCCTTGAATCTTCACGCGACAGGGATGTGCTGAAGTCACTGTTATTAGTGTCCTCGCTGTGGAGTTTCCCTGAACGAACAAAATCAATAATAAAATCCCTAGAAGAATGGACAATATCACACAGCCCGCTCTTAATTTTTTTACTGGGTCGGAGCTTATTACAAGTGAAGTTACTTCACGATATTTTTCTTTTGCAAATGCCATCGCTTCTCCATGACAACAGCAGGTTTTCGTCTCTTCATCTATCCGCTTTGAGATGGGAGTATACTGAATCCGGGGAAGTGAGTCGGCGACGGTGATGACGACATCAACATCGCGCTCAGGATCTTCTACATAGCATTCGTCAAACAGCAGTCTTATCCCGTCTATTTCTCGTAAGGCGGTTGTCTGCAAATGTGTTTTTATCTCGTGGATATCAGTCAGGCAAGTTTTGCTTACCTCCGCATAGCAAGTGTTTTCCGCAGAAATGCCGGGAACCGTGAGCTCTGCATTGGCGATGGCGTTTTCTGCCCAGTGCTTCATCTTATCAAATTGAAGCTGAGGTTTACCATCCTCTGCCACACTGTAGCACGCTGCCAGTTCTGCGCAGTAGCGGGCAGAGCTTCTGCTCGATAACTTCTCCAGCGGAAAATTCAGGTAAGAGAGAGCCAGAGCACGGACCTGAGTTTCGGTTTCGAGACCGGTAAAGCAGACGCTCAACCTGATCCTGCGTCTGTTGTTATCTCTCTGCTCCGGCAACCACAGATTCGCCATGGTGACGGCCCATACTCCGCTGTTTCTTTCGGCAAAGAAGGCAAAACTTGCCGAATCTGCCACAATGATTGGACGTGGGTGAAAAACGCCAAGGTCACCGGATTCGGCGTACCAATTATATTCCGTCGCCTTAGTAGCTGTCTCGACTAGTATATTCATAAGACCCAAATATCGTCATCGTCTATTTCAATCAATTGATTTGCAAGTTTATGGGCACCTTCAAAAGCGATATCGTAATGAGAAAATCCCAATACATCAAAAACATTATCCCAGATTTCGCCATGCTCCTCCTTAATTTTTTTCAAAGTGTTAATAAAGCCACTGAATAGAGCAACACGCAGAGGAATCACGCACTTTGCAGGTTTGTAGTCACCTGTTCTGATAAAAGTAGCTTCTCCCTCTGGGTCATAACCTTGGAACTTAATTCCACCCATGGTTTGCACCGGGACAACAGCTATAGGAATAGCGTTTTTCTTCAGTAAATCAATGAGATCCCCATATCTCTCCTTCAATTTTTCCAGCAAAAGTTCCTTTTTGTCCCAATAGGCTTCGCAACGAGAAAGCACAAAAATGACAATGTGAATATTCTGTTTGAATGACGACATGGCGGTATTGTACCAGTCGTAGATCTTACCTGGCCTGTTTTTCTTCGCGTGCATAGCCATGCCTTTCATCATAGCCGGTGTATCAACCGTAAGAAAACTCGCCATAGAATTACCCAGAATCCGGTTGACCTTATCCGCGTGTTGCTCTTCATCGTCATACCAGCCACCAGGCATATCAACGAAACGGAAGGGATAAAGAAATGTTTTCGTTTTGAAGGTTGCTTGCTTACTGAACCTCCCGGTAAAGATAAACTCACGACCATCCTCACCTAGATAAGCATAATTGCTTGCAGCAAGACCACTGGCAGGCACGATTTCTCCTATATGGGTATCATCAATCATGGTGAGCATGTCCTCCCATGATTTATTCAGAGTTGTAGATGTAAACCTACCGGCATGTGTCTGCGTATCGATAAATATATCGGCGCAATTCCCTTTCTTGAGCTCCTGGCTCATGGATGCCAGCAAGGATGTTTTGCCGACACCTCTAGGCCCGACAAAGCAGATATCCAGAGGAGGGAACGTGTAAATATCTTCCTGTTCGCAGGAACGTTCCGGTATAGGTGTATATTCGTATTCTATCATAATGTTGTGTTACTTGGTGAATTTGTTCAGTGTTTCGACGACTTTATTAATGGCATTATTCCATCTGCGGGTTATGGCAAAGCGGGAATTCTCGTTCTGGTATATTTCTGGCCACACACTGGTTGCGTGTTTCTGGTAGAACTCGAACCATGTATTCTCGGAAGCTGCTCTGCCGTTGTGCTTCATCCAAAGTAGGTAGAACTCATCAACAAGCGCGAGCATGGCAAGTAACGGTGCTGAATTGATATCTCTTAATTCGCCGCCATCGTCATCATCACTGAACATACTGTTGGCCTTGCTAACCGCAGTTTTCCAGGCCGAAACCAGCCGCGTGCGGCAGTCTTCCAGGCTGGAGCCCGGGGTGTAGCGGCAGCTTTCAAAATCAGGATGGGTAGAGGTGGTGGACAGCGCGTCTGTCAGGGCATGCAGGCGGGGCATAATCAGAGCACGGAAGGAGAGCTGGGTGTTCAGCAGATTATCAATGGCGCCGATGAGGTGTGTCGCATGCTCGTGCAGTGTCTCATCCAGTACTTCACGCAGATCCTGCCAGAATTCCGGCTGGTCAGGCGTGTCGGACACAAAGGCGAGGCGGCCCCCGTCTGCAGAGGTCAGGATGTTCTGCATCTGTTTTTTCACAGCGGTGGTTACTCCGTTCAGCGTCTCATCCAGAGAGGAGAAATGAGAGATAAAGGCAGCGCGCAGCTTATCCCAGCCTTCGCCCATCCATTCCTGCGGGTTCTGCTCATCCACAATGTTGGATTCCAGTACGGGTACGCACCCATACATGGAAGCCAGTGTATCCTTGATGAATTGATCGAACGCCGGTACTTCTGCTATGGCTTTGCCGGTGGCCAGGTCCTGCTTGAGCTGCAGGAGCCCGGTGGTCAGATTGCACAGAATTTGCTTTACATCACTTATACGGGAAAAATGACTGGGCTTCTCACTGGAAAGACTTCGCTGGGCTTTCTTTGTCAGCGCCGCGACGGCGTTCTGCAAGTCGGTAATCAGGTTGCTGCAATGGCGGCTCAGCTTCTTGTCGAGCTCCGGCAGCTGCGTCACGATATCTCCCAGTATGGATTCAAAGGCCTGCCCGACGGAAACCTTGTTCCTGGCGTCCAGTTCAAACACGCCCTTGCGGGTTTTCAATTTCCGCTGCAACTCATCAATGTAGAGCGCGGGGACGCTCTCGTGTGAACTGCGATTGAGAATGAGATAGGACCAATCTGACACCTCGAAGACGGGATAGGCTTCTTTAATGACGTCATAGAAGTCGGCGTCTGTCTGCCGGACTTCCTGTTCTTTTTCATCAAATCTCTTCAGGAAGAAGATGACATCCATGCCGTTTCCCAGCTTTTCCACCAGGGCTTTCTGGGCGCCCGGCGTAAAGTCGCCCAGCCCCGGGGTGTCGCAAATCATCACCTTACCGATGTCTGTCTGCGGGAAACAGCAGTGAATCTCGGCTTTCTTGACTACATACCAATTCGTGTACTTGACGCTGCAGGATTCATCGCACTGTGCCACATAGCTGCGTATGTCCTTTTTGTCTATCCTCAACTCGGCGCAGCCGATAAGTCTTTCATACTTACCATAGTTTGTCTTCAGTTCGGCCAGACGCTCCAGCTGCATGTGCTGCTCTTTCCGGGGCAGGTCGTGGATGGAGGGGAGCTGCAGTGTTCTCAAATCCTCCGGGGAGAACAGGCGCGGCAGTCCCAGACTGTTGGTGAAAGGGGTGATGACTTCCTGGAGGAACTCATCGCTGGTGTAGGGGGTGATGATGGCGTAGGCATCGCCCGGGGCAACCGAGGGGTCGTGGCGCAGGTAGGAACAGGCTCCTGTAACCCATTTGAAACCGGTCGGGATGATTGATTCATCCAGTCCCGTCAGTGCTTGCAGGAAAGTACTCTTACCCTGTTTCGGAACACCGACAATGCCGATGTTGACAGTGTCTCGGGAATAACGGTTACGCAGGCGGTTGAGCTCCGTGCGGAGGGTATCCACCTTTTCGCGGATGGTGGTGATGTTGCCGTCAATTTCCTGCATGGCTTCCGCGTCTGCTCCGTCCAGCTGGTTCAGAACATATTCTCTGGTCCGGCTGAGCTCCTGCAGTCTGCCATCCAGCTCATTGATGTAGCCGATTTTGCTTTCGATATCAGCCTTGCTTTGCTGGCGCGCGCTGATGATGTTGCTGATGATGTGTTCTCTTGTGTTCATATTAAATGTCCTCAGATTCAAATGGAAGGGGTGCGTGATTCTGCATGATTCTGTTTTTCAGAATCCCGTTAAGTAAAAAGGGCAGCCCGCATGAGGCAATCTTGATTAGCCTGGATTGGGGAATCAGAACGCCGCCGACGAAGGCAAGTGTCTTGCCGACGGCCTTCTGGACTTGTCGTGATTCCTTGCGACCCACTTTACACATGCGGCAGAAATGTTCGCAGTTATTCCATATCAGGTTATATTTGCCCCATTCCTTTTCATGGAAGAGAATCCAGACGGCGCGGTTCCTTGTCTGTTCTCGGGTGAATGCGGTGTCCCGCTTGTAGAAAAGGGGACCGCCAGGTTCCGCCTGTGGGGTGATATCGCAAAAGGTCGCAATCGTATCGAGCTTGATGCGGTTCTTGTTTTCCGGAACACGGGAGGTTGCAAAATGAATCAGCCAGCCGCTCTCTATGCTGATTCCGTGGTGAACGAAATGCAGCAGTTCCGGATTTACGGATTCGGGAAGCACTGGCGGCAGGTGGGTCCGCAGCGCATCGCTCGCGAGTTCTACCAGCTCATTGGCGGTGTAGTACAATGGTGTCCACCAGTGCTGGCCTATTGAGTCGTCTGTTTCGCACTGCTCTGATATGGAACGCCCCCAAATACACTCGTGTACAAAATCATCACCCGGGTAGCTACGCAGGTTCAGGTATAAGTTTCCAACGTAGCGAGCAGCCCTTTCATGTATGTTTACCGACATGATAGTCATGTCGTCCGAGCTTTGCAACGCATACATCGCCCATCCAGTCGGGCAAAATAATTTTGTAGAACAGCTTGTTATCTCAAAGCGTGGTGCATGCATGTCATTGCATCGACATTCCTGGTAGATGACCTGAGCATCGTGAGTGGCAATACCGAAGCGTATCCCCGTGGGAAGCCCGGTTCGCCGGAGCAAATCTGCATCCTGCACAGCTACTACGGGAGTGCCGGCTGCGAGCTTGTGCATCTCGCAGAAAGGAATCCGGGTAGTTTCCAGGGAGCCGCTCCCTTCAAGTGACTGCATAAAAGATCCGAGCATAAGCAAGTTTTTACCAATATAGCGTTGTCGCTACATGTTGTCAAACCTAAAAGCTATAGTTGTAACTTCTTTATCACATTTCCCTAAGATTTTGTAAGCAATAGAAACACCAACAACAATTGGGAAGCCACCCCTCTGCCCGATAAATGGGAATTTGGCGGGCTGAAAGCCCGAGGAATTTTGAGCCCGTCAGGGCGACACTTTCCATAGAGCCCAGGGCGTGAGCCCTGGGTTTGACGAAAAAATAGACCGGAACCCCGCCAGCTGGCGGGGCTCAGAATTCCGCTCGCCTGCAGGCACGATCCCCCAGAATACGACAAAAAGCAAGGCAACTCACTGATAATGCACTTTCTGCCATCCTTTCCGGATCTCCGGTAATTTTTCAATTTACCGGGAGCTTGGGGCTTCGCGTCGCGAATTCGCTCGCTTGTTACGCTCTCACGGGTCGAGCGTCACGCCCGCCATGTCCTCCCTAGCAGCGCTACCCGTCTGCCATTAC
>JAFXDR010000039.1 GCA_017521145.1 Akkermansia sp.
CACTGGGAATTTTCATTAATCACTAATCACCAATCACCAATCACTAATCATTAATCACTAATCATTAATCATTAATCACTAATCACTAATCATTCCCTTTGTGTCTTTTCCGCCACATAGCATGTGGCGGAGTGTTCACGATAGAATGCGTGCAGGGGAGGGGCGGGGTGTGGTAAAGTAGGGGTGTATGAACGAAATGTATATCGCAATATTGGGCATTCTGCTCCTGCTGGCGGTGTTTGACCTGGTGGTGGGCGTGTCGAACGACGCCGCCAATTTCCTGAACTCAGCCGTGGGCTGTAATGCTGCGCGGCGCAGTGTGGTGCTGGCGGTGGCGGCCGTGGGTATCATTATGGGTGCATCGCTCTCCGGGGGCATGATGGAGATTGCCCGCAGCGGCGTTTTCATGCCGGCGCAATTCTCATTCCACGGAGTCATGATTCTTTTCCTGGCCGTGATGCTGACCGATGTCATCCTGCTGGATTTGTTCAACACCTTCGGCCTGCCGACCTCGACCACGGTATCGCTCGTGTTCGAATTGCTGGGCGCCGCGGTGGCAGTGGCACTGTTTACCATTGCCGAAAAAGGAACAGGTGAGCTGGCAGACTATATTAACAGCTCCAAATCGCTCACCATCATTTCCGGCATTTTCTGCTCGGTGGCGGTGGCCTTTACCTGCGGCTGCGTGGTGATGTGGTTCTCGCGCCTGCTGTTCAGCTTCCGCTACCAGCGCGCTTACAAATACATAGGCGCGCTGTGGTGCGCGGTATCGCTCACGGCCATCAGCTATTTTGCCGTGTTCAAGGGGCTGAAGCACAGCTCGGTGGTGACTCCGGAGATGCTCGCGTGGCTCAACGCGAATATCGCAGTGGTAGTGCTGGGCACGCTGGCGGTCTGGTTCGTCATATCCTGTGTGCTGCAATATGGGCTGCGCGTGAACACGCTGCGTGTCACGGTGCTGGCTGGCACCTGCGCTCTGGCGCTCGCCTTTGCCGGCAATGACCTGGTGAACTTCATCGGCGTATTCATGGCGGCTGAATCCTCCTACCACATTGCCAGCGCGCATGTGGCTGCCGGGGGGAGGCTGGATACCCTGAGCATGGGAGCCCTGGCTGACCCGGTGCAGGCCAATCTGTGGTATCTGCTGGCTGCCGGCGGGGTGATGGTGCTGGCGCTCATCTTCTCGAAGAAAGCCCGCACGGTGACGGAGACGGAGGTGAAGCTGGCCCGCAGCAATGCGGTGACCAAGGAACGCTTCGGTTCCTGTCTGCCGGCTCGTGCGGCTGTGCGCTGGGCTCTGAATGCCTCTCGATTCATCACCCGCATCACCCCGGAACCCGTTGCCCGCTTTGTGGGCAAGCGTTTCGAGCCGCTTGAGCTCAGTGAGGACGATGGAGCCGCATTCGACATGGTGCGCGCATCGGTGAACCTCACGGTTTCCGCCTTGCTCATCTCGCTGGCCACAACGCTCAAATTGCCGCTTTCCACCACCTATGTGACCTTCATGGTGGCCATGGGCAGCTCCCTGGCAGACCGCGCCTGGGGACGCGATAGCGCCGTGTACCGCATCACGGGCGTGATGGTGGTGATTGGTGGCTGGTTCACCACGGGGCTGCTGGCTTTCCTGGCGGCATGCATCACGGCATCGGTCATGATGGCCGGTGGTATCTGGGGCATAGCGTTCATGCTGGTGCTGGCCGGTGGCATCCTGGTGAAATCGGCCTACCTGCACCGTCGCAAGAATGCCGAGCCGCTGCCGGAGCTCAACCTGGATTCTCCTGTGGTGCTGCGCGAACTGGGTGAGGCTTCGGTGAATCGTCTGGGGCGTTCCTACGGCATCTATCGTGCTACGGTGAAAGCCCTGCTGGCAGAAGATTACACCGCGCTGAAGCGTCTGCGCAAGAAAGCCCGTGAGCTGAACCGCACCCTGGAAGCGGTGAAGGAAGACCAGATTCTGCCCTGCCTGCAGAGCCTGCCCTCCCGCCTCTACGACCGCGGCCAGATGGTGATGCGCCTGCACGAAAGCAGTATGCGCGTAGCCGAGTGTCTGCTCTCCCTGGTGAAAGCCAGTTACAAGCATATCGATAACAATCACGTGGGGCTTACCGCCGAGCAGGGGGATGACCTCCTCTCCATGAGCAACCGTATCTCCGCCTGCTTCCCGGGCCTGAGCATCAAGTTGCAGAGCGATGGTGGTGCCGGTATTGAGCAGATGATGGAGCAATCCGGCGACCTGAAGGCCGAGTTTGCCGAATGCATCCGCCGCCACCTCATCCGCGCGGAGGAGGACGTGAGCGATATGCGCAACGGTATCCTTTACCTCAACCTGCTGAATGAAACCCGCGCCATGGTGCGCTACTCATTCGCCCTGCTCAAGGAACAGGCGGAACTCTATAGGAATGCAGATTTCAGAATGCAGAATGCAGAATGTGAAATTCGCATGCTGCCTCCCGGCAGCATGGGGCATTCAAACAAGCGCTGAGATGAATCTCAGCGCTTGTTCCCAGTTACCCTGTGCGCAGCACAGCGAATCTCACACATTCAAAATCATAATTTCTATATTCAAAATTTCAAACAGCCTCCCGGCTGCATGGAGATACGGAACCCGCCCTGAGATGAATCTCAGTGCGGGTTTTTGCTGTCAGAGGGGCTCTTTTGGGTGGGCATGAGGCCGTATTTGAGGTAGCCTTTCGGGCAGGTGGCAATGCAGTTCATGCAGCCGATGCAGTTCGGGTGGCGTACGAAGTCGGTGTGGGCTACATCAATGTTCATGGGGCAGGCGCGGGTGCACTGACCACATTGCTTGCATTGGGCGGTATCGCGCTTGATGCCGAAGATGCGCAGCACGCTGAACAGCCCCATGCGAGCGCCGCCGGTGCAGAAATAGTTGCAGAACGGGCGGTCAATAAAGAGACCCAGCAGCAGGAAGAAGATGATGATGCCACTGGCCAGGGTGAGCAGTTGTCCGTGCCACATCATGGCATAGTTTCTGGGGCCTTGCAGCAGCCCGATGACCACGCCCATGGTGAGGAGCAGGTAAAAGGCATAGCGGCTGAGCTGCAGGTAGCGCTGGATGCTTTTCGGTACCCGCAGGCGGGGCAGGTGGAGCAGACGCCCGAGCTTTGCCATCCAGTCCTGGGCTGCCCCCAGCTGGCAGACCCACCCGCAGAAGAAGACTCCCAGCAGAAGCACGGTGGGCAGCATCCATTGGCTTATGTATTTCGAGTTCGGGGTGAAGCTGAAAATCAGTCCGGCCATGAAGACGGCCTGTACACAGAATCTCAAAATCTGAATTTTGCTCCATTTTTTTCGCATAGGTACATTTTAGCGCTATATAGGGCCTGATTCAATCATTTTTCTGAATTTGCCTTATTTTTCTAAAAAGTAGCAAAAGTATGCAAATGAGTGAATTATGAATAAAAACAGGCTGAAAATGGCCCGAATGGCGGTCGTGGAGCGCGAATTCCGCACATCTGCCCGCAGGATTTTGCCATCTGGGGGTGCTTTTTATGCCTCTTCTGGTCTCTATGGTGTTTAAGCACCTGTGGGGGTGGAAGCGGCGCAACGGTGGTGCCTTTGCCTCTATGCCCCAGGGAGGTCTGTATGATGAAAATGGATAGGGAATTTTTGAAGAAATTGCGAATAATGGAACTGGAAAGATGATAAAATATATGAGAAAGTAGATATTTTTCGCATCGTTGGATATTGCTTTCAGAAAAAGTGCCATGTATGGCTATAAAGGACAGAACAAAAGTTGTCAGTAAATACAAGAAAATGGGTGTAATGCTATATGTGAAATAAGTAAGAAATTCATAAAATCTACTATGTAAGAAAGGCTGTTTTCAAATTTGCTATAAAATATAATTAACTATTTTGAAAAGATAATATGAAAAGTCTGGATGGAAGAGCGCTCTTTTTCGGGGGCCTGGTGATTAAACACCTAGCAGAAGATGTGGGGAATTCCCCGGTTTGCGGTGGCTGGATTTTGCTTGTATGGGGTGTTTTCTGCTGCTAGAATATGG
>JAFXDR010000040.1 GCA_017521145.1 Akkermansia sp.
CCCTTTCTGGGCGGTGAGGCGACCCAGGAAAAGTACCAGCTTCTCCGGGAATTTCTTCTTGCTGTGGAATACATGCACCGGGTCAGCACCGTTGTGCACCGGGAAAATCTTGGCAGGGTCAATGCCATAGTGCCCGGCAGCCACCGTGCCGGTGTACTTTGAAACCGGAATCACGGCATCGGCCTGTTCCATGCCGTATTTCTCAATATCGTAAATCCAGCCGCGGGCATCGGCTCCTGCGCGGTCGAACTGAGAGGCATGCAGATGCACCACCAGAGGCTTGCCCGTGGCTTTCTTCACTTCCACACCGGCCAGATAGGTCATCCAGTCGTGCGCATGTACCACATCAAAATCGTACTTGCGGGCCATGACTGCGCAAATCTTGGAGAATTCAATCACCTTGCGCGCCAGGTCGCCGGCATACAAGTCTTCCTTACCGGTGAACAGTGCCAGGTCGGCCTTGTGGATGCGGGAGAAAAGCAGTTTACCTTCCCGGGTAAAGGTGATATTGCCCGGCGTGCCTTCCTCGCAGGCGTAGGGATCCAGATTTACCGGAGCCTTGCCCACCACACTGAAGCTTTCGTAGGTGTACCCCTCCTCCAGTGTCTCCATCTGCTCATGCTGCAGGGTGTTCACCCCGGTCAGCGTGAATCCGTCGTATTTCGCCTCCGGCGATGCCTTGGGCACAATGACACTCAGTTCCACCTTCTGCGAAAGCGCACGCGATATCCCCATGCAGGCCACACCCAGCCCGCCGTTAATCAGGGGGGGAAATTCCCACCCCAGTTTCAATACTTTAATCTTCCTCATAATGAACGTGTTACTGTTTTTTTTGAAAATTACAGACTCTTTGCTTTAGTCTCGAGAAGATTAAAGCACAATTCAAGCCGCTTGTCCAGACAAATGTCTGTCAATCCTACTAACAAGATAGATTTTGCCCTGATGGGGCAAAGGACTAACGCCTTTAGTTTTCGTTATTAGCGCGGCGGATGTCTTCCAGAGCAGCAATGAAGTCGTCCAGAATTTCAGCCGGCACCATGATACGGTCGCGGTTCGAGCTCACCTTTTCGGTGATGCGCACCACACGCCCGCGGGCATTGCTCTTCAGGTCAAGGAAGAAAGTTTTGCGGTCTGCAATGATTTTCTCTGTGCAAATGATATCGTCGTCCACTGTTTCTATACCCGGGGTGGTTATTCGTAAACCCCTATGGAGTCGCATTATAGCACAGCGGCAGATTCAGTCAACAGAAAAAATCAAGTCTCCTCGTAGGTTACCATGAAACGGGCGAAGGAAGGAAGTTTTTCGGTCAGTTTCTTGTTGAGTTTGGTGAGACGGCTGTGGCTTTCCTCGACGGTGAGAGCCGGTTCCCTGGGAATATAGATAAGGCAGAGTCGCTCACTGCCGCGGGTATGAATGGCCATGCGCGTGGGCAGGGGTGCGCCGCGGCGAATGAGGGTGGCGCGAATCTGTTCCTCCCAATCGGCGGGCAGGGGGGTATCGAAGCTGGGCAGGTGGCGTAAATCCGGCTCCACATGCAGGGCTACCACATCGGCTTTCAAGTTGCGGAGCACTTCCTTGCGGAACGCTTCCACAGCAACCTGCCAGGCGGCCATAGTGGCACCGGGGGGCAGTTCCAGATCCACCGCCACAATGAACCGGCCATCGTCCGTATGCAGCAGCAGGAGCCCATGTACGCCAAAGCGATGGGTGAGCGCCAGGCGTCGGATAAGGAATTCCGGCGTTTCGGGGAGCGACTGGGCAGGGGTCATGTGGATGAAGGCTTCGGCTCCTTCGAGCGTATCTGCCACGAGTGCTTCGATGGCATCGGCGATTTCGTGCGCCGTATCGACATGCAGATCATGAGGCACCTGAACTTCCATATCCACATAGTAACGGGCTCCGGATTCCCTCACACGGAGCTTGGAGACGGGATAGGTAGGCATGCGCTCAGCCATGGCACTGCGTATCTGAGCGGCAGCTTCGCCATTGGCTTTATCCATGAGGTTGTTAATGGATTGCACACCGAGCTCTCTGCAGACATGCAGGATGAGAGCCGCCACAACAAGCGAGGCGAAAACGTCTGCGCGGATGAGAAGCCAGTGCAGCCAGCTTCCCTCCACAGTCATGCCGGCCACAGCTGCGCCGGTAATACCCAGCAGCACGGCACTGCTGCTCCAGATATCGGTGGTGAAGTGGGCGGCATCGGCCTCCAGCGCGGCGCTGCGCGTTTCCTTTGCTACGCGGCGCAGCATGCGGGAGCGGTTGATATCCACCACTATGGAGAGGATGATGATGCCGAATGCCCAGTAGGAGAAAGTGACGGTGAGGGCAGCGGGGTCATCGCTCATCAGACGTTCGCATGCCTCTATGATGACCCATGCAGCCGTGGCCAGCAGCAGGAGGGTTTCTCCCAGTGCCATGAGGTTTTCCACCTTGCCATGGCCGTAGGGATGGTCTTCATCTGCCGGCCGGGCTGAGACTTTGACGGCATACACCGTGCCGCCTGCGGCAACAAGGTCGAGTGCGCTGTGCAATGCTTCGGATAAGATACCGAGAGAGCCGGTCATGAGCCCTACCACCAGCTTGGTAGCGGCGAGAGCCCCACTCCAGATTACTGATGACCATGCGGCGATTTTCTTCCTCGTATCTGCATCCATGTGAATAAGCTATCCTGTTTATACATGTTAGTCAAGCCAAAGAGGATAGAGGAGATTTTGAAATTTGGATTCAGGAGGTTGAATGTATAAATCTTCCTGCGCTTTGAGCAGGGGAACCAGCTCCAGGCGCCTGAACCTGACATTCTTCTGAACTCAGCATTCCAGAAGTATCGATTTATTAGATGTACCAGACAGAATTTGCTCTTGCGTGGGTGGAGGGTTAAGGGTAAAATGCCACGCATGAAACAGTTTCTGTACCTCCTCCCGCTTGCTCTTTGTCCGGTCGCTGCCCAGGTGGCAGATGCCAAAGCCGCCTGTACTGCAGCTCTGAATGCGGTGCAGACAGCCCAGTCTGAGAATCTGGGGCCGGTGATTACCGCGGTGCTGGATGCAACAGGCGGGGATGAGCAGGCTTATCTGCGGCTGATGCGCGAAGCTGCTGATGCCGGGCATCCGGTGGCGCTTATGTGGTCGGCCAGGCAGCTCATTACCCAGTTGAAGGCGAAGAAACTGAATCCTGAGACCGCTCCCGAGGCTGCCAATGCCCGCGCTGCCATGGAACAGGCTGCCAGCAAAGGCTACGTACCGGCCATGGTGGAGATGGCCTATCTCTGCGGCAATGGCATCGGAGCCCCGGCAGATGAGAAAGCGGGCATGAAACACCTGATGCAGGCATGCCGTGCCAATAGCGCCCGTGCCCGCGCCGGCTACCTGTTGCTTTCTGGCCGCCTTGGGAAGGATGCCAGTTCCTCTGCCGCCGTGACAGCAGAGTTGAAAAAGAATAATTTCTACGTGGAGGAGTTCATGGCAGCGCTGGAAGGTCCGCGCAATGAGGAGAAGAGCCGTGAGTGGCTGACCAGGGCTGCCGGGCACGGCAGCGCCGGAGCCGCCTGCACACTGGCTTTCTATCATCTTCAGCAGGGTAATACCGCGCTTGGTTATGATTTCCTGAAGAAGGCAGTGGAGCGCGAACACCCGGAGGCGCTGGCACAGATGGGTAATTTTATGTTGCCTGGCACACCGCTACCCGATGGACTCAAGGAACAGATAAAACAGGATGCGGATGCCGCCATTCGCCTGTTCCAGCGTGCGGCACTGCTGGGCTATAGTCCTGCAATGATTCCTCTGGCCGGTGAATTTCATAAGCAGCCGGAGAAATACTCTGCAGAGCGAGTATTTGAATTGTATCGCCTGGCGGCAGATGCCGGAGACCCTCGCGGCGGGGTTGCGTATGCCTATTGTCTGGCACATGGCCGGGGATGCACGGCAGATGCTGCACGAGGTGTGCAAATCCTGACCCAGCTGGTGGATGCAGGGGTTCCGTTTGCCAATATGGCACTGGCTGATCTGCATTTCAACGGAGTAGGCGTGCCTGCCGATATGGGTA
>JAFXDR010000041.1 GCA_017521145.1 Akkermansia sp.
GCCTGCGGTGAGAAAGAGGCAGAGCGCAGCAAGCTGATTATGGTGACCAACGCCACGTTCCCCCCGTATGAGTTCTACCAGGGGAGCCGCATTGTGGGCATTGATGCCGACATGGTGCGCGAAATTGCTAAGCGCAACGACCTGGAGCTGGTGATTGAGGATATGGCCTTCGATTCCGTGATTGCCGCAGTGCAGACCGGCAAGGCGGATGTGGCAGCCTCAGGCATCACGGTGACGGAGGATCGTAAGAAGCAGATTGATTTCACCACGAGCTATGTGAAGGCCGACCAGGTCATCATCATGCGCAAGGGCGATGCCATTTCCGGCCCGGAGGATTTGAAGGGCAAGCGCATTGGTGTGCAGCACGGTACCACGGGTGATATGTATGTGACCAGCAATATCCAGGAGCCGGAGCGCTTCCAGGATGGAGCGCTGGCAGTGGCCTCGCTGGTGACGGGCAAGATTCACGCGGTGGTGCTGGATAGCGCCCCGGCGGAGGAACACGTGGCCCGTAACAAGGGAATCTGCATTCTGCCCACGCCGCTGGTGTCGGAGGAATACGCCATGGCTATCAGCAAGTCCCGCCCGGAGTTGCTGGCCATGTTCAACCGCACCATGGCTGAAATGAAGGTGGACGGCACGATGGATGCCATCTGGGCCCGCTATCTGGATAAGGATGGCAAGCCGCTGGCCGTGCCTGCCGTGGTGGCTGAGGAGGAAAAGAGCCTCTGGAGCCGCCTGGCCGATTCCTTTGAGGTGAATTTCGTGAAGGATGACCGCTGGCACTACCTGGTGAATGGTTTCCTGGTCACGATAGAGATTTCTGCCTGCGCCGTGCTCATGGGCTTGTGCATTGGTTTCCTGGTGGCGGTGGTGCGCAGCGCGCACGACCAGACCGGCCGCTACAAGGTGCTCAATTTCCTCTGCCATATCTACCTGACCGTGGTGCGCGGCACACCGGTGGTGGTGCAGCTGCTCATCATTTACTTTGTGATTTTCGGCTCGGTGGATGTGAGCAAGGTGCTGGTGGCCATCGTGGCGTTCGGCGTGAACAGCGGTGCTTATGTGGCTGAGATTATCCGCTCCGGCATCATGGCGGTGGATTCCGGCCAGATGGAGGCCGGCCGCAGCCTGGGCCTGAGCTATGGCACCACGATGCGCTCGGTCATCCTGCCGCAGGCGTTCAAGAATGTGCTGCCGGCGCTGGGTAATGAGTTCATTGTGCTGCTGAAGGAGACTTCTGTGTGTGGTTATATCGCCCTGCAGGATCTGACCAAGGGCGGCGATATCATCCGCAGCCAGACCTATGATGCCTTCCTGCCGCTCATTGCGGTGGCACTCACTTACCTGGTGGTGGTGGTGTGCCTGAGCCAGTTGCTGAAGAAACTTGAAAACTCTCTGAAGAAGAATGAACGCTGATAACATTTTAGAGGTGCGCGACCTGGTTAAGGAATTCGGTGACCACCGCGTGATTGATGGTGTCTCTGTAGGGGTGACCAAGGGTGAGGTGGTGTTCCTGCTGGGGCCTTCCGGTGCAGGTAAGAGCACGGTGATGCGCTGCATGAATTTTCTGGAATCTCCCACCGGTGGCGAGGTGCTTTTCCACGGTACCCCGGTGGATCGCAGCGAAAGCGGTCTGAACCACTACCGCGCCAAGGTGGGCATGGTGTTCCAGCACTTCAACCTCTTTGCCAACCTGACCATTCTGGATAATATAACCCTGGCTCCGGTGAAGTGCGGTCTCATGAACCGTACCGAGGCTGAGACCCAGGCGCTGCACCTGCTGCACCGCATCGGCCTGCGCGATAAGGCAAAGGCTTATCCCTCCCAGCTTTCCGGCGGTCAGAAACAGCGCGTGGCCATTGTGCGTGCCCTGGCGATGAACCCCGAGGTGCTGTTGTTCGATGAGCCGACTTCTGCGCTCGACCCCGAAATGGTGGGTGAGGTGGAAAACCTCATGCGCGAGCTCGCCAGGGATGGCATGACCATGCTGGTGGTTTCGCACGATACGGATTTCGCCATGGAACTGGCCGACCGCATCGTGTTCCTGGCCGATGGCAAGGTGGTGGTGGATGCCCCGCCCGCCGTCATTGCTGCCAGTGATAACGCCCGTATCCGCGATTTCTTCTCGCTGAGGTAAATAACGGATTAAACATCATTTTGTTATGAAGAGCGGCATCCCGATGGATGCCGCTTTTCCCGTAAAAAATGTGCAACGCATACCCTTGACTTCAGGAGGGGAATACACTCAGCTGGATATCCCGTTATATGCTCTGTCCCAGTTGAAGGTGGAATGTGATGCGCTGGCGGCGCGGCCTTAATCCTTTTTACGCTGGTTTGGGCCATCGCCCACGGAGACGACCTCTACCTCCACCTGGTGTACCCCCCACTGGTGGAAACCGATGGCGCGTGCCACGGCAGGGCTGATATCGATGATGCGGCGGCGGTGGAAGGGGCCGCGGTCGTTCACGCGCACCAGGCAGCTCTTGCCGGTGGAGATGCTGGTGATGCGCACCGTGCAGGGCAGGGGCAGGGTGCGGTGCGCGGCGTACCTGGCACCGTAGCGCAGGCGTTCGCCCAGGGCGCCGATGGTGTTGCCTCCTTCGTAGATGGATGCTTCGCCCACTTCGCGGTACTGGAGAGCTTCTGCCATGCCCATGGGACGGTAGCGCTTACCATTGATGGTATACGGGGATTTTTTCAGCCTGGGTTCCGGGCGCGTATCCGCTGCCGCTTGTTTCGGCATTACCTTTTTGCGCCAGCTGCAGCCCACGCCGGGCAGCAGTATGCCTGCTGCCAGTACCATGAGCATATATCGGGAAATGCCTCGCACGCAGGTATTCTATCATTGTGGCGGTAAAAAGGCAACAAGAATGCCATATGGTAATTTGCACTTTGCTGTCCGAAATCAGCTTTCTTAGTTGGATTTGGCTTGACTTTGAACGGCGGGAGGAGCAAACTCCAAAGCATGCGATTACGTACGTATGCATTGTTGCTGGTGCTGGGTCTGGCACCGCTGCTGCCTGCCATGGCAGCTGACGAGCCTGAAAGCAAGCTCGCGCTCGCTCCGGTGAAGAGTAAGAAGCTCCCGGAGTCGGTACGCAAGGCCTTGGATAAAGGAGATTATGCCGAGGTGCAGAATGCGGTGCAGGAAGCACTCAAAGGACAGAAAATCAGTTATAAGGAGGCCAGGGATGTACACCTTTCCATGCTGAATGAGTGGATCCGGGTAACCGGTCCCGGAATCCTGACTTCGTATGGAGCAGAAGATAAGGAAAAAAAGCGCTTCCTGGAGAAATTCGCGTACGATACAGAGTGGCTGGAGCTGTACTTGAGCTGTGGTCTGGTGCCCTGGCAAAAAACCACGGGTATGGATGTGCTCTATCGTATCTGGGCTGAGGAGAAGGGCGATGTGAAGAATAAGGCTTTGGCTGTGGCTCTGGCTTCCTGCTGGGGTGGTGGCGAGACATGGCCTTCCCCGCCCCTGGAGAAAATGCTGCCCAACAAGTATAATCCGGTGCGTCGTTACAAGTTTTTCCAGCGCCAGGAGGAACGCGGGCTGCTGCATCCGAATTACCCGAATCTGAAACCCTGGGAACTGCGTTTTGTGGTGGCTAATCCCCAGCAGGATTGGGATGATGCCTCTTATGAATTTGCAGCCAAGGCCATTAATATGCCCTGGGATAAGTATAACCTGGCCTGCTGGGCTGCTGCTTATACCGGTACGTCGAAGTTTGGTGACTCGGTGCAGGGTGGTGCTTACAACCTGCCCTATGCCAATGAGAGCTGGGCAGAGGCCACGCTGCGCAATGGCGGCGTGTGCGGTGCTATGTCGCACCTGGGTATGGTGGCCGCCATGGCACATGGCATCCCGTCCTACACCTGCGGCCAGCCTGGTCACTGTGCATACGCTGTGCGCCCCGAGCGTGGTAATTGGGTCGGCGGTTTCGGCGGGCCGGATGGCGGTATGCACAACCATATTTTCGGGAATCGGGCTCCCACTTCCTACAACCTGATGGAGGCTGTTTTCGGGGATGATGAGAAGATTGCCCGCGCTTACCGCAAGAGCTTTGCTGCCCGCGCCATGGAGTCTGTTGGTGATGCCAAAGGGGCAGAGAAGATGTGGAAGTCAGCGCTGAAGGATGCTCCGCTGCATCCTTTCTTCCGCAAGGCTCTGCATACGCTCATGGTAAACCGCAAGGCTACGGTCGAGGAGTGCTATGAGTATCTCTCCGGCAGCATGCTCAAGGAATACAACGGTCACGGTGTGGCTGCCATGGAGGCTTCTGCTGATTTGATGGAGCACGCCAGCGGCATGGAGGAGAAGCATCTCCTGAATATTTACCAGATGCAGCACCAGGCGCTGGCCACCACCCCGAACAGTTGGGCAGTGAAACTGAGTGAACTGGTGCAGAGACACGCAGAAACCCTGCAGAGTGATGCCAGCCGCCAGCAGTACCTTACCGATATGTTCACCGAGCATATCAAGCGTGGCGATGGTACCACCTTCGGCCAGTTGCTGGAGTGGGCGGTGAATACCTATGTGGCAACAGAGGCAGGCAGTAGAATTTTCAATAAGGCCTTTGCCAAGGCTGCCGATGCTGCCGGCGATGCTCCCGGCCAGGGTGGAGAGGCTGCTGAAGAACGCAGTAAGAAGATGTCGCAGGCATATGCCAAGGCCATCATTGCTGCAGAGCAGGCTCGCTCTGCCCCCGCTTTCAGAGCCCTGACCAAGGGTGCGCTTGCTATCGCAAAACCTGATTTCAAGGCCGATGCGCTGGAGAAACGGGAAGAGATGAAAGGCAAGGTGGGGAAGGGGGCATTGTTCCGTATCTCCACGACCTCTCCGCATGATGCCCCCATGCTGCATGCCGGTATCATGACGCTTGAGGGTGGCAAATGCCACACGGCTAAGGAGGAACGCCCCACTTTCATCGTGGAATTGCAGAAGCCTGCGCACGTGACGGGCTGCATTATCCGCAAGACCAATGGTAATGAGGGCCGCATGCGCAAGGCCATTATTTCCACCAGCGAGGATGGTGCTACCTGGTTCAAGCGTGAGGAAGTGGCAGACATGCCCAAGGAATGGGCCGTGCATTTCCCGGAGGGTACCCGTGCCAAGTGGGTGAAGCTGGAGTTTGAGAATACCAACCCCGATTTCGCACACATTTCCCATTTTGTCACATTCACCCGCTAACTCATTATACGAACATGAAAGGATTTCTCATTATTTTGCTGATGCTGGGTGTCATAGGTGGCAGTGTCTATGTATACGACCCGGAGCTTCTGGATATTGATTCCTACCTGAACGATAAGCCTGCGCGCAAATCAAAGACGCGCAAGGCTCAGCGCAGGCATGTGCTGAAGGGAGAGAACCCGGTGGTGGCTCATGACCCCTCCGAGCCGAAGAGAGTACGGACCCCGGAGCTTGTGGAGGAGGACCCCCAGCCGGAGGAGCCTGCTCCGGAAGAACCGGAGATTGATGGAGCCGGGCAGGAGTCCGTTGAGGAGGTGGTGCAGGAGGGGCCCGCTCCCGTGGCCCTTGCAGAGCCGGATGAGACCGTAGAGGCTGCTGACCGGGCTGACCGTCCGCTGAACTTCCTGGATAACCTGGATGCCCGTGCCAAGGCCAAGGCAGAGAACCGCCCGGTGCTCATCCTCTGGTATGGGTCGGACTGGATGCCCTATTCCGCCAAGCTGGTCAAGCAGTGGAACAAGCTGGCCAAGCGCCGCTTGCCGGTGCAGCTGGGCCAGATTAACGAAAAGGTGGGTGCTGTGCCCAAGTTGCATGATCGTGAAAGGCTGCTGCCCATCGGGGCGTTCATGAACCTGCCTGTGGCTGTGCTCATGGCCCCGGATGAAACGCTGCTGGGTATCTACACCGGCAAGACGGTGATGAGCGCTGCTGCCATGGAAAAGGCGGTGGAGAACACGCTGAGCATGATGCCTGCTTATATGAAACTGGTGGAAACCGCCCGCAATACCGAGGGTGTAGCCGGTGCTATGGCGGCAGCCCAGGCCCTGGCCATGCAGCCGCTCGAAACGGCTCGTCGCAACCGCCAGCTGAAAGATATTCTCAACCGCAAGGATGCGGGTAATGAGACGCTCTTCCGCTTCCTCTACTGCATGGATCACATGGGCATGTTCAATGAGATTGATGCCGTGCTGAACGGCGGTAAGGGGGCCGATGCGAAATTCAAGGGTGCGGAGCGTCAGTTCGGCCCGGCCGTGGCTTTTGTGGAGTCTGTCCTGAAGCTGATTCCCGGCAGTGGTGAGCTGAAACAGCAGTGGATTTCCGGTCTCGCCTACGTTTTCCGCGAACAATACAAAGCCACTAAGGAACCCGCCTTGCGCAGCAAGATGGTGAGCCTGTATCGCCAGGTGGCCGAGCTTGACCCCGAGAGCGAATATGGCAAGGGGGCTTTGCGCTGGGCAAATTACTGGGATGAGAAACACCCCTATGTGTTCGAGGAACCGTACTATGACAGCGGTGAAATGACCGTAGGCTTCGAGAAGGAATGGCGTGTGAACGTGAGCAGCCAGATGAAGGGTGCCGGTACCTACACGTTTACCATTCAGCCTATCCCCAGTAAGAATGGCCGCATGTCGACCAAGGGCTTCCAGCTCTTCGCCAATGGTAAGCATGTGTGCGATTCTGATGCCGGACTCGATAAGGATACCAAGAGCGTTACTTTCCACGTGCCGCGCTCTCTCAAGGGCCGCGTGGAGGTGCGTTTCCGTGTGCAGTGCTTCGATGGCTGGTTCGGCTGCGCCGGTGAAATGATCATGAAGAAGAACTGATTCACCGTTCTTCGCAACAGGTTACCAAACAGGCCGCGCTCCTCATGGGGGGCGCGGCCTGGAAAATTTGCCGGAGTTTCAGAGTGCAGTCAGTCGCTATGCCTTCAGTTCGTTACCCAGCTCGATGATGGAGTATTCGCCCGGGGTAAGGCGGTAGACAATCTGCAGCACATTGCGGCGGGCGTTGCGGTACAGCACAAAGGGCTTGCCGGAGATTTCCAGCTCCATGATGGCATCTTCCTTGTACATGGTGCGCAGGTCGTAGCCCTCGCGGGAAATGCGTACCGGCTTCGGATCTTCCGGGGCATCGGTTTCGCCATCGTAATCCAGCACGTCTTCCTCGTACACCTTCTCGTCCAGTTTGCGGATGCTCTTGGAGCGGTGCGGACGGAAGTGCTTCATGAGGCGGGTCTTGTGCTTGCGCATGCGGCGCATGATCTTGGTGATGGTCTCATCGATAGCGGCGTACAAGTCGTCACAAGAGGTAGATGCCTGGATGGTGATATGGTCAGCACAGAATAGCACGATTTCTGCCATTTGACGATCCTTCTGCACATCTACCACAACACGGGCTTCCACAATCTTCGGGTAATCAATATGGATGGCCTCAATCTTCTTGGTTGCGAAATCGCGGATGGCATCAGTCACCTCAATATGGCGTCCTGTAACAGTAATATTGGTATCACTCGGCATGGTTATTACCTCTTTCTATTGGTTTGGTTGGTTTCTGTGCAGGCCGGCAGGCGTAAACCCTACCATTCTGCAATACTCATCATAACCTGCTTTGTGATTTTTGCAAGATAATTCTGCTTTGTTCCGCAAAATTTCTTATCAGTGGTGCGGATTGCGCCGGTTTCACCGCATGAGCGAATCCAGGTCGCATTCATCCGGTATTTCCACCAGTTTGATGCGCCCGCTGGTGCCGTGTACCACCTCGATGGATGATTTAGACACCCCGAGAATTCTGGACAGAAAGAGCACTATTTCCTTATTGGCCTTACCCTCTACCGGCGGGGCTGCAATTCTGACCTTGAGCACACGCCCTACCTGGGGATAATCGTCCTCCCAGCCAAGGATTTCGTTTTTCCTGGCACCGGGGGTTACTTTGAGGGCGAGTTTCATGGCTTAGTCCTTGAGAAGCTCTGCCAGCACAGGCAGGCGGGTGAGAGTTTTGCCACAGGCGGCGGCAGTAGCAGCGGTGGGAAGGTCGCGCTGCGTGTGTACGCCCTCTGTGAGCAGGAAAGGAAGCAGGAGTACATCCGTGGCCTGTATGTTCTTCAAGATTTCTTCTGCCTTAGGTGATTGCGTAAAATAACCCAGGGCAATTTCCGTGCCGGGGAGCATTTCGCGCAGGCGGCGGCAGAAGAGGGCTGGCTCCGGCGGGGGTTCCGGCAGCGTGGAGTCGTGCGCCACGACCAGTACGGCGGTATCTCCGTTAATCTGTGGTTTCAGGAAGCGGGCGGCAGCTTCTGCCAGCCAGGGCGAGGCTCCCAGTACCGGCTGGAAATAGAGCTGTGGTGCCGGCTCTGCGTGCGCATAGGCTCTTTCCAGTTTCTCTGCCAGTTTTCTGCCGCTGCTGGTGCCGCTGAGCATGAACATGGGGTACACCAGAATGGGGGCTGTTGCCGGGGGTAATTCTGCGGTGTCTAAATTACCGAGATGGCAGCGGTAGACGCGCCTGCCGGGCAGGCGGAATCCGGGTGGGTTTAACCCCGTTCCTTTTTCATTATAGCTGACAACCAGGTAATTGCGATTCCATTTCTTGTGGTGGCAGTACACCAGGATGACGGCGCAGATAGTGGAGGCTTGGGCAAGGGCGAAATGGAAGTAAATGAGACCCCTGAGACGCGATTCCGTCTCAGGGGTGAGGGAGGGAGAATCCAGTCGTGCACCGCAATCCACAGAGCCCCAGACCGCCGCCGCAAATACTGCGGCACAAAGGAGGAGCAGGAGATGGAAGAGTTTGCGGTTCACCCTGGTGGGAATAGGGAGTATTAGACACTCACCGCCTCGTCGGCATCCTGGAGCTCCTTGCGCAGGTCGCCGCGCTTATCGAAGTAGAGCACCACCGGGGAAGCGATGTAGATGGAGGAGTATGTACCCACGAAGATACCCAGCAGCATGGTGATGGAGAAGTCCCACATGGAGGGCCCACCCAGAGCCATAAGGGCAATCAGGGCAGCAATCGTGGAGCCGGAGGTGAGCAGCGTACGGGAAAGCGTCGTGTTGATTGCGCCGTTCATGATATCAACGAGCTTCTCGTTCGGATCGGCCAGGCGCAGGTGCTCGCGGATACGGTCGTAAATCACGATGGTATCGTTAATGGAATAGCCTGCTACAGTGAGGAAAGCACCGATGTGGATGATGCTCAGCTCTGTACCCATGACCACGACCAGGATGATGATGGCCAGCACGTCGTGCAGGGTGGAGAAGAACGCACCCATGGCGAAAGACCATTCGAAGCGGATGGCCAGGTAGATGGTGATGCCGAGCATACCTGCTGCCAGAGCGATAAGGGCTGTCTTGAAGAAGGCAGAACCGAGGGCTGCACTCACTTCCTCAATGGAGGGAGGCTGCAGTTCGCTCACGCCGGGCACATTCTTACGCAGTTCACTATCAATGAGGAGTGCTTCTTCCTTGCTGGCGCAGCGAATCTTCACGCTGGTATCGGTGGCAGAGGTGAACTGCTGCGTGGTGGCTTTCTTGGAAAGCTGCATCTTATCCACGAAGTTTTCCACTTCCTTGTAATTCATCCTGGAATCAGCCGGCACTACATAGGTGGAGGTGGAACCGCCGACAAAGTCCACGCCCAGGGCGCTTTCGCCACGGCCGAAGATGGAGTAGGCCAGACCGAGAAGCAGAAGAACCGAGGAGCCGATCATGGCGTGCTTGCGGTACTTCATGAAGTCGAACACCTTACCCTGGAACGGAGCGCGGGCGAAGGTGAATTCCTTGAGCAGCCCCAGGTGCTCAGCCCAGAAGAAGAGCACGCGGGTCACTACCACGGCACCGATAAGCGAGGTAATGATACCCACGCTCGTGGTCACGGCAAAGCCCTTGATGGAACCACTTGCAATCCAGAACAGAATCACAGCGGTGATGAGGGAGGTGATATTGGAGTCCCAGATGGCCGAGAAGGCTTTTTCGTAGGCCTGGCGCAGACACACCAGGAACGGCCGCCCCGCGGCACGTTCTTCGCGCATGCGTTCGTAAATAAGTACGTTGGCATCCACGGCCACACCCATGGTCAGCACGATACCGGCAATACCCGGCAGCGTGAGCACGAAGCCGAAGAGGCTCATGAGACCCAGCAGCGCAATGGCGTTGAATGTGAGACCCACCATGGCTACCATGCCGGCGGTGCGGTAGTACCAGTAGCAGAATAAGAACACACCCAGCATGCCCACTGCACCGGCAATGCCACTCTGCTCCAGAGCGCTCTGACCCAGCTGGGCCGATACGTCCTTGCGGCCTTCCACCTTCAGGTCACTGGAGAGCGGGTTGGCCAGGGCCTTGGAAATATCCTCCGGTTCGCCCTTGCCGTTCAGACCGCTGATGTTAAACTCCTTGTGCAGCACGGCCTGCACCACCGGGGCGCACTTGATCTGGTTGTTGAGCACCACAGCCAGGCGGTCGCGGCCAATCTGCATGGCTCCGGTCAGGCGGCCCATGCGGTCGGCACCGGTGCGGTTGAGCACCACATCCACATAACCCTTGCGCACGTAGTCGGGGTGGGCCTGGGCTACTTCCTTACCGGTGATGTACACATCTTTCTGCATGGCGGCATAGGGCTTCTGCAGCACCATGTATTCCACCACGGGGCGGCCGTGCTTGTCCAGTTCCGGCAGGCCGGTTTCCTCGTTGATGTGGGGGTAGGGGAGAATCATGTAGTCATTCAGACCGAACTTGCCGGGAATGCGGGGCAGGGCGGGTTTGCGTGCCTTTGTGTTGCCGGCAGCTACTTCGGCGTTGTAGGCATCCACCTTCTGCTCGTAAGCCATGATGAGCTCGTAGGTCTCGGGATCGCCGATAACGCGTTCGCTCTCAGGATACACGGAGAGCAGTTCCAGCTTGGCCATCTTGGTGAGCATCTTGACCATGGCATCAAGCTTTTCCTTGTTCTTCACAGGGTCGCTGTCCTGCTGGGGAATCTGGATGAGAATCTTGTTGCCGGAGTGCAGAATCTGCACTTCGCTGGTGCCGGTGGCATTCAGTCGTTCGTTGAGGATATCGCAGGCCTGCTGCATGTCCTCCTGCGAGGGGGGCTGCATTTCTCCGTGGTCGTTCAGCTTGGGCTGCACCTCAAGGGTGAGCTCCACGCCGCCGCGGATGTCGATACCGTAGTGCATGCCGTTGAGGAACAGCGAAAGCAGCGAGAACGAGCACAGACCAATGATGAAGAATGTGCCGGCGTTGCGCTTTACCTTGTCTTCCTCGGCTGCCAGATACCAGAAAAACAGCACGATGAGCAGAATGCCCGTGATGAAGTAGAAAGCCGGTGTGTGAATGATGCTCTGTAAGAACTGGAACATGATGCTAATAGGTGAACCGCATCATTCTGCCAGTTTTTCGCGCTGCGTCAAGCCCGCAGGGCGTCATTTTCTTGCGCGCGCGTGTGTTTGTGCGTACTACCCGGCAGCACATGTTTTCCATGTGGAACACGCTGCCGGACTGCCCGTTTTTCTTGGCAGGGGAAGGGTGGTGGAGTAAAACAGGCGTCATGGGATTTACAAATGCTGCAATTTTAATGAATACCGCTGCCGTCATGGCCGGCAAGGCTATGGAGGCGCGCGCCGAGCGCAGGCAGGCCAGGGAAATGCAGGCTGCTGCCGACGAAACCCGCCGCATCGCCGACAACCAGGCCGGCGTGATTACCCGCACCGCCATGGAGAATCAGCGCCGTGAGCAACGCAATGCGCAGATGCAGATGGCCAGTGCCCGGGCAGATGCCGCCACTTCCAATCTGGCTTCCAGCGGCACCGTTTCCGTGCGCGAGACAGACCTGGCCACCCGACTGGAGGATGATATCAACCACCGCACCAATGCCGCACTGCAGGAGGCTAATACCGTGCGCACCCAGGGCGAATACAACGCCCGCGACCTCGAAATGCAGGCTGAGCAGGCGCGCGTGCGCAGCAAGGGTGCCTGGCTGGGCGCCGCGGGCGGGCTTTTCAAAGGACTCAGCACGGTTGATTGGGAGCAATTCAAGACAACGAAACAAGAGCAGAAGCAGATTCCCGGTGCTATGAACTGACCAGGCGCTCCTGCCTGAGCAAGGGCGCCTGGCTGGGTGGCGGCCGGTGGGGAATTCCGTGGCCTTAGTCCTGCTGGTGCGAACTCCGGCTGCTCAGGCAGTTCAGGTAGTAGTGCAGCGCCAGTTTGAGCACCGAGGTGCGATCCAGGTTGCGCTGTCGGGCAAAGTTTTCCAGTCGTTCGAAGAGGCGCTTCTCACAGCGGAAAGTAATCATATGGAGCTGGGGCATGGTTGCAGTATGCCCCGGCTCCTGCCTGTTTGCAAGCAATGTTATGCGACCTGCGCCTAACGGTTTCGGACGGAGCTGGGCAGGTCAGGATTTTGTTCATGTGTCAACTTCCTCTCTTCCTTTGATGTCGACCACTAGTCCCAGCAGACTCAGTAATTGAAACGCCATGCCGATACTGACTCCGCGTTTCCCGCGCTCCAGCTCACTCAGAAGACGCGGGCTGCATGGCACCAGCATGGATAAATTCGCAATGGTGAGCCCTTGCTGTTTTCTCCGCTGGCGAATGATGTTCCCTAATTCTGCGTCTGATGCTATTTGCATATTCCCTTTTGGGAAAATTATAAGACAAAAATCGGCTTAATCAAGAAAAATATTCCTAATTGGGATAAAAAATGAGAAAAGAAGAGAATTAGCGGTAGAATATTCCGGAAAGGGAATATTCTACCGCTAATCAGACCTGCTGCTTATCCTCACTGTGTGCGGACGGAGGGGCGGACAGTCATCCAGGTGCGGGTGGCAGTGGGGGAGAGGATGCGGCTCAGGAAGCAGTTCATGCTTTCCGGGGTGATGGCGCGGAGCATATCGGGCACGCGGTCATCATAATCTGCCCCGAGCCCCAGCAGGGTGTTCACAGCCATGCCGCTGCAGCGTTTGCCGCAGCTTTGCAGTGCCAGCACGCGGGAGGTGAGGGCGGTGGAACGGGCGCGTTCCAGAGCATCGGCAGGCATGCCGTCCTGCGCCAGCCGGGTGAGGGTTTCTTCCAGCACGGTGCGGGCTTCGGCAGCCTGCTCCGGGGCGGTTCCCAGGTAGAAGGACAGGGTGCCGGCATCCACTCCCAGGAAAGAGGTGGCTCCCGTGTAGTAGGCGAGTCCGCGTTTCTCGCGAATTTCTTCAAAGAGCGGGCCTGCCATATCTTTGCACCATTCCTCAAAGAGCAGCTGCGTGGCCGTGGTATCGGAAAGCGCAGTGGAGGCCGGCACGGCCAGCACGATGACCGCCTGTTCCTTTTCCAGCGTTTCCACGGCATCGGCCGGCATCTGTGCCGGGGTGGCGGTGCGCGTGGCAGGCATGCCGGCGGGCATGGTGCCGAAGAATTCCTCTGCCTGCTTCACGATGGCGGCGGGGTCAATATCGCCCGCAACGGCCAGCACGGCATTCTGCGCGCAGACCAGGCGGGCATGCTGGGTCATCAGGGCTTCGCGGGTGAGGGCCGAGACGCTTTCCACTGTGCCGTCTCGGTGGTTGCCGTAGGAGACATCGCCAAAGCAGAGCCGCCGAATCTTGCGGAAAGCCAGGGCGGCGGGGTCTTCTTCAGCATCCATGATATCGGCCACCATGGCGTTCTTTTCGGTCTCCATCACCTCGGCGGGCAGGGTGGGGTGCAGAGCGGCATCGGCCAGCAATTCCAGCAGGGCGGGGGTATCGGCCGCCAGCCCGCGGATGGAGAGGTTGAAGGTATTGTTCCCCGCCGCGCTGGAGATGGAGCCTCCCAGGTTTTCCACCTCATTGGCCAGTTGTTCCGCGCTGCGGGTGGTGGTGCCTTTGAGCAGGCATTCGGAGAGCAGGGCATTGATGCCGGCATTCTGTGCGGTTTCGGTCTGGCTGCCGGCACCGAACACAATTTCCGCATAGACCATGGGCACGCGTTTGTCCACCCGGGTAACCACGCGCAGTCCGTTGGCCAGAGTGTGCACCACCGGGGCATTATCATCGGCGGCAGCGTTTTCCTGAGCCTCGGCGGCATTGCTGCCGGTGGGGTCTACGCTTACTTCCACCAGGCGGTCGGGGGTGAAGTAGGTGGCAGCCACGCGGGCCAGGTCCTCGTTGCTCACGTGGGAAAGGGCGGCATCCCATTCTTCCATGCTGTCGGGGTTGCGGCTCAGGTGCCACGACATGCCCAGCACATTGGCCACGCCTTGCACGGTGGAAAGCCCGCGCAGACGCCCGGTAAGCATCATGCGGCGGGAGCGGCGGCGCGCTTCATCGAATGCTGCCCGGGGTAGTTCTTTCATGAACTCCAGCACAGCATCGCGCAGGGAATCGCGCTTGTCGCGGTCCACATCGAACTCCAGCACCAGGGCACCCTCGCTGCTGCGGTCGGGTATGGGCATGAGCGAAACATCGTGCGCCAGCCCCAGTTCATCGTGGAATTGCTTGTAGAGCCAGGCCGAGCGCCCATCGCCCAGGATAGAACCCAGCATGGCCAGGGCAGCGGCATCCGGGTGGCTGGAGCAGGGGGTGCGCCAGGCCAGCATGAGGGTACTGGTGGGCTGGGCAAACTCGCAGCGGTGGGTGCGGGGCCCCCACTGGCGGGGTTCGGTTACGGGCATTACCGGTGTGGCCGGGGTGGCAGCCACGCTGCCGAATTCCTCATCCACCGCGGCAAAGAGTTCGCCGGGCTCCACATCGCCCGCCACGCACAGGAACATGTTGCCCGGCACATAGCGCGAGTGGTGGTAATTCACCATATCTTCGTAGCGCAGGGAATCGAAAGCTTCGCGGGAACCGATGACCGGCAGGCGGCGCGGGGAAACTTTGTACAGGGTGCGGATGAGGGCGTGGTAGGCGGTATCCTGCGGGTCATCGTTGTACATGCTCATTTCGCGGCGAATGACATCGCGCTCACGCTCCCACTCTTCGCGGGGAAAGGCGGGGTGCAGGGTGAGCTGCGCCAGCAGGTGCAGGAACTCCCGCCAGTGCGCCGCCGGTCCGTCAATGTAGAATACGGTACGGTCTGTGCTGGTGTAGGCATTCCACATGCCGCCGAGCTCCGGCACGCGTTCATTCAGCTGCCGGGCGGAAAATTCGCTTGTTCCTTTGAATACCATGTGCTCCAGCAGGTGCGAAAGCCCTGCCCCCAGGTGCTCCCCTTCGTGCATGGAGCCTGTTTCAATCCACACCTGGAGCGTGACCAGCGGAAATGCCTTCTGCGGTGCCACAACTGCCGTAAACCCATTGGTGCTCACATGTACCTGATGCTGCATGACCGCAGTATCGCACAGCCGCCGCCTCTGCGCAAGCTATTTGGGCTTGTTATGGCAGGAAAGCGGGGGTATAATACGCCCATGTGGCGTAAAGTCTTGTGTGCAGTGGCATTTCTGGCATCCATTTACCTGCTGGCAGCGGCATATATGCAGGCATGGCTTACAGCGGCAGACCCTGATGCCGTGGAGCAGCACCGACTGTGGGCGTATGCGTTCCTGGGGCTGGCTTTGTTGTGCTATATCGGGTTTGGCGTGCTGCTCCGTCCGCGCAGTGTGCTGCATTTTGTGCTGTGCAGTCTGGCTGTGCCGGCTGCGATTATATCTGCCATGGCCGTGCAGCACCAGGGATGGTGCACCGCATGGCCGGCATTACTTGTCGTTTCCTGTGGGTATCTTCTCTGGCGTGTGTGGATGGCGCTGAATCCTAAGTGAGGTTTTGCATTTTGCATAAAAAATCCCGACTATTCACTATTCCTTATTCACTATTCACTCCAACTGTGTTAGAATCCCCGCAGTAAGCCCATGATTGACCTCATCCTCAATTCCTTTTTTGCATCCATTCCGGTATTCATCTTCTTTGGAATCGGCTTCTGGCTGCGCAGGAAGAAAGCCATTGCGCCGGAGCACGATGGAGTGATTCTGCAGCTGGCCATGGACGTGGGGTATCCC
>JAFXDR010000042.1 GCA_017521145.1 Akkermansia sp.
ATTTCAAATTTCCACTGTATTGATGTAGAACCGATTTTGACGATGCAGCAGTGTACTGCTACCTCGTCGAAGAAATGGAGTGGGGCCACGTAATCAGCCTCGGCGTGCACGCGCGGATACAGATAGCCATCGCGGGTCACAATGCTGCCCAGCGAGGCGAGTGCGTGGGTTTCTGCCTCTTCTGCCAGGCGGAAGAAATTACCGAAATAGACCACGCCGGCGGCGTCGGTCTCGTGGAAAGCGATGCGGCGTTTGTAAATAAAGGCAGGCATAGTAAAATTCAGCGGTAAAAGGCGCCCCAGTCGTTATTCATGCGGCGGCGGGCCTCATCAGCCACGGCATTCCAGCCCGCCTCCTGGAGTTCGGAGATGATGATGCGGCCATCGGCATCATTGGTGCGCACATAGAGCACGCAGAGGTGGGTACCATCAGTAATGGTAAAGAAGCGGGTGCGGATTTCGTGCATGGTGTTGGCAGAGGCCACCTTGATAGGCCGGCTGTCGCGGAGCTGCGCGCGCAGGTGTCCGGGCAGCTTGTCCAGCCCCAGCCACTGCTCGGCCTCCTCGGGGCTCATGCCGGCAAAGCTTTCGTGGTCGGAGATATGGAGCATGACGCGAGCTGCCGCGTGGGCAGCCGCCCTGGTGGCCAGCGGATAGCCCTGGGGGGTGAGCCGGTGCTGCAGCATCAGTTTCAGATCACGCTGCAGGGCTTCTTCTGCCGTGGGCTGGGGAAAGAGCGCAAACCAGAGTATAATGAGCAGAATGCCCGCCCCCAGACCGGCATTCGCCATGCGGCTGCGCATCATCATACGCTTCATTACCAGCTTGAAGCGCAGGGCCAGGCGGGCATCTCCCGCCTTGAAGCGGAATCGGGGAGCCGGCCCTTTTTCTTCGGCTGCAATTTCGCGCACTGTGCGGGCTTTGCCCGGGTCCAGGGCAGAGGCCGATACATAGCCCACTTCAATCTGGTCCTGCAAATCCTCTGCCGGGAACATGTGTGCCAGCAGCATGATGCGTACCGCCACGCTGATACCGGTAAAAGCCACGAAATACACCAGCCCTTTGGAAAGCATATCATCCTGGTAAGGGAAGGTGGGTTCAATATACTCCGGGCGGTAGGCCGCCAGCAGCGGATAAAGAATCAGCGCCACTGCCAGCACGGTGAAAAGTGCAGAAAACCAGACCAGATTCTTCCGTGGCCCTGCCAGACACACGATTTCCATGAACAGCACCGGAATCACCCAGATTACGGGCTTGATGGAATAGAGCGACCACCCCTTCGCTTCCTCCATGACAGGGTTGGGCGGCAGCAGGGTATCCGGGTACGAGAAAGTATACAGCAGAGCCGCTGCACCCAGCAGGCAGAGGATATAACGGAATACTATAAATACTTTATCCATCGTCAGTATGCTCATTGTATGTTGGTGAGCATCTGGTGTCAAGCGTGCGTTCTGTTCACTCCCCTTGGCGCAGCATGTTCACATCCGCGGCAATAAGACCGCGGGCGCAGGCAATGGCCAGCAGGCGTTCCTCCACATCCGGAGCAGGGGGAATGCAGCGGTTGGGCAGGTTTTCGGTGAGCAGCTCCAGGGCGCAGGCGTTGTGCAGCGCCATGGTGGTTTCCATGAAACGCATGGAGGTGGGTTCCTCCAGCATGAAGTTGAGCGGGTGCTTATTATTTAATACTCGCGCAGTGGGAATCGCCACGCCGTATTCATCCTCCACCCCCAGATTGGCCAGCAGCGCCTCGCTGGGCACCACTACATCGGGGTTCAGAATGCGGCGCATGGCGGCCACCCGGCCGGTCACCGTCACGGTGCACCACGATTCTGCCACCGCCGCATTCAGCGCAGCGGTATCGGCCGTGTTGATGAAGCGTACCTGTGCGGGTAACTGTTCGTGCTTGTCCACCACATCGGCCACGGTAATGCTCATGCCATACTTCAATGCGTAGTGCAGCACACCCTGACCCACCTTGCCCAGACCGATGATGACCAGCTTCTTCCCCCTCACATCGGTATGCCCCAGCTGTGCCAGCGCACGGAAAAAGCCCTCGCCGGTGCCCAGCACGGTCTCAATGCGTTTGATGCGCCCGGAATCGGCCAGAATCACCGGATGGTGGGGGTGCTGGTAGCGGAGCACTCCGGTGCGGGTCAGCTCGGCCGCGCCCAACCGGGGGTGCAGCTCGCAGAACTGCCCGCTGCAATCCAGCGTGATATCAAAATCATCCATGCTGCGTGGGGCCCGGTGAATCCCGAATTGCTCCAGCTCGTGCATGACTGCCGGGTTGAAGGGCATGCCGGGGCGGGCGGGTACCCACACCTCGGCCCCTGCGGCGATAAGCGCCATGAACTTGCCCAGCGTATTGCGGTAGAGCGGGGTGCCATCCAGCACCCGCAAGCCCTCCAGCGGGCGGGTTTTGCTCCATTCTTCTGCTTGCCACTGCAGGGTGGGCCACTCCTCGGGTTTGTAATGGGGAGCCAGATACTGCCGGATTTTTTCAGCCTGTGCATTCATGCTGCGTTCAGTCTACTCCCATACCCGGCGAATGCAAGCAAAAACGCGTCTCTTCCCAGAGGAAAAGACGCGTTTGACATGTGCGATGCTGACTAATCGTCAATCATCAATATCTTACTTGATTCTGTCGTTCTCGCCCGTACCCCAGGAGGGCTTGAAGTCGGGAATCCGGTGGCCGCTGCCCGGGCAATCTGCCGGTACGCGGTACTGGGCACGCACCTTGTGGTAAGTCTCGGTCAGTTGCTTCATCACATCGGCATAGGCCGGATCCTGAGAAACATTCTTCATCTGAGCCGGGTCCTTCTCGTTATCGATAAGCAGCCATTCGTTTTCAGGCTTGCGGATACCGGTCCGGCGTTCCTCTCCGGTGGGTGTCCAGATGCGGGCAAAGGTATAACGCTGGGTGCGCAGACCATCATGGCGCGGGGCGTTGTGTTCACCCGGCTGCTCATAGAAAGCGTAGTAGAGCGGGCGGTCTGTAAACTGCGGAGCTTCACCGGTCTTGAACAAGGGAGCCAGGGAGACACCCTCCATCGTGCGGGTGTTTTCCGGAGTATCAGCCTTGGCTACTTCCAGCAGAGTGGGGGCGTAGTCAATGTTCTGCACCATGGCCTGGCTGCGGACACCCGCCGGAATTGTGCCCTTCCAGCGCATGATAAGGGGCATGCGCATCGATTCTTCGAAAATCCAGCGTTTGTCGTACAGACCGTGCTCACCCAGGTAGAAGCTCTGGTCACCCACATAGATGACGAGCGTATTCTGGGAGAGACCTGCATTATCCAGATAATCCAGCAGGGAGGAGATGGATTCATCCAGCGAGAGGATGCAGCCCAGGTAGTCCTCCATATACCAGCGCCAGCGTTGTTCGGTCATATCGCGCTGCGTCTGGTACTTGCCGGCCCGGAAATTGGCCACGAACTCATCGGTGCGGGTATTGAAGTGGTTGCGGTATACGCTCTGCAACCCGGGTTCGATCCAGTCCATGCCCCAGCCCAGATTGGTCTTGGGCGCAAATTTGGGTTCGTGCTTCTCGATGTCGAAATCGGCCGGAATCTGCCCGGCAAACTCACCTCTGTTAATCCTGTTCCGCAGCTGTCCCTTGGGGATGATTTCCTTCATCACATCAAAG
>JAFXDR010000043.1 GCA_017521145.1 Akkermansia sp.
CAATGGCATGCGCTCTGTCACCACGCGGGTGACTGATGTGCAGGTCATCTACCGACAGCCTGACTCCAGGGGCGGCATGTGGGACCGCCTGCCCAATGTAGCCGAAGGGTATGCCATTGATATCACCCCCGGTAAACTGACCATCTATGCCAATGATGAAATGGGCCTGTACTACGCCCGCCAATCGGTCATCCAGATGCTCTACAACGTGCCGGATGCCACACTGGCTCACAACGATGAGTTTGCCGATAAGACCCTGCGGGAAATCACCCGTCTGGGAGAGCTTCCCATGGGTATTCTGGTAGACTGGCCGGATCTGCCCTGGCGCGGAGTAGTCGAAGGCTACTACGGCGCACCATGGAGCTTTGAATCCCGCTGCTCCATCTTCCGTTTCATGGGACGCAACAAGATGAACCTCTATATCTATGCTCCCAAGGATGATCCCTATCACCATGGCCGCGGCTGCTATCAGCCCTACCCGGCAGAAAAGGCCGCAGAACTGCGTGAACTGGTCAGATACGCACGGCAGAACGGTGTTCGTTTCGTGTGGGCCATCCACCCGGCCAACACGGTCAAGTGGCACGAAAACGGAGGCAGACACCAGCTCGATGCCCTGTGTAACAAGCTCAGGCAGATGTATGAGCTGGGCGTACGGGATTTCGCCGTTCTGGTGGATGATTCCAGCGGAGAAATAGGCAAGGCGGAACGCCAGGTGCAGCTGACTAATTACCTGCTGGAAAACTTCATCCGCAAGCACCCGGATGTAAACCAGACCCTCATTATGTGCCCCACCGGCTACAACCGCAGCTGGACCAACGAGAAATTCCTCAAGACACTGGGCAGCGGGCTCGATAAAAGCATCCCGGTGATGTGGACGGGAGACACCGTGGTGCATGATATCACTCTCTCCGGCCAGAAATGGGTAAATGAACATGTGCAGCGGCCTACTTTCATCTGGTGGAACTGGCCATGCAATGACTTTAAGCGCAGCCGGCTTTCCATGGGGCGCACCTACGGGCTTGATACCGCCCCCGAAATGCGCAACCAGATGAGCGGCTTTGTAGCCAACCCCATGGAACATGCCGAAGCAAGCAAGGTGGGTCTCTTCGGCGTGGCTAACTACACCTGGAATATCGAAGCCTTTGAATCCCATGCCACCTGGGAAGCGGGCATAACGCGGCTGTATCCCCGCCACCGCGAAGCCATGCGCATATTCTGCGCGCACAATTCCTACCTGCTGCCGAACGGGCACGGGTATTTCCGAGAGGAATCGGTCGATATCGCCCCCGTGGCACAGGCATTCATCGAAAGCATTGCCAATGATGCACCCGATATGAAAGCCGGGCAGCTGCTGCAGCTGGAATTTGACCGCATGGTGAGTGCAGCCAGAGAACTCAAGCACACCAGCAACCCCGTGGCTGGGCTGTGCCAGGAAATCCGCCCCTGGCTTGACCAGTTCGAGCTCACCGGCGTGGCCGGAGCCTCCATCATGACCGCCTTCGCCACGAAAGATGAATATCTCTTCCACTATTTCTTCGACACCGTGCACGCCCTGTACAGCATGCGTGCCACCCTGCGCAATGAATGGTCGGCCAGAGGGGTGAAGAAAGTGGATGATGTTGAAGTTGCAGCCTATGCCATGACCCCGGTATTGAATGCGGCTTTCTCCTACCTCAACGCCCGGGTGTATGCCGAGCTTTCCGGGCAGAAACGCCCGGTGCCCAGGTTCACGGCCTCCTGCGGCAATGCTCATGCCGAAGCGCCCAGAATCATGGACGGGCGCCCCAATTCCTTCTGGTCAAATAATTGCTTCCAGAAAGAAGGGCAATGGTATTGCCTGGACCACGGCTCCCCCATCAGCATTAACAATATCTGCCTGGTCATGGGTGGACCGCGACAGCGGGACTACCCGGGGTCTGTCCAATTTGAAGTATCGGATGACGGAACCAACTGGCAGGAAGTCGGGCAGCAGCAGCATGGCAATATGGCTATACTCAATCTGTCCAAGGCTCCCATCCGCGCGCGTTATGTCCGCTTCCGCATTGTGACTCCGCGCCCGAACTGGCTTTCCATCTGTGAATTTGCGGTTAACCGCACGCTGCCACCCTATGTCGATTCCGATATTGAGGGGCAGAATTTCACCGCCTACAGTAACAGCAGCGATATTGGCATCAACCGCGTCATGGAGGTATTCAAACTGAAGGCGAAGCAGCATATCACACTGGAATTGCCCACCCCCATCCACCCCGAATGGGTACAGATCAATCTGGAAAACGGCCAGCTCAACGAATGGGCGCGCGTTTCCCTTACCCTTGAATCCGGGCAGGAGGTTCTGCTACCCGTACAGGTTAAGAATAACCGCTTCTATCTTGAAAAAAAGCACTTGCCCAAGGAAGCCATCACCGCCATGAGCGTGCTCAACACCAGTGAGAGGGACCAGGAAATCAAGCTCACTATCTTCAACATCGGCATCACCCCCGATGCCTTTGATACCGACAGCCGCTGCATCACCGATGCGGATATCGCCACCGCCTATCTCTGCTCCAAAGCCGCGCTCGATGTAACTCTTCCCGTGCCGGAAGGCACTTCGGAGATTATCATCGTGGGCAACGCAGCCTGCCAGGTTACAGGAGCCACGCAATACAGCAACGGTGACCATCTGCGCCGCTACAAGATAGCCCCGGGAGCCAGAGAAGTGCGCATCACTCATCCGAAAAAGGACTTCAGCTTCGTGAATGAAGTGATATTCAAGTGATAAAGAAAGCCCGCCGTACAGGCGGGCTTTTTGTATAACTTATCTGAATATGTGTTGATTACAGAGACATGCCATAGCCCCGCTTGCGGGGAGCAGCCGCGTAGGCCGCCTCGGCCTCAGGCAGGTTTGCCCGCATTGCCTGAATGCGGTCAACATCGCGCGGGTGGGTGCTCATCCAGCCATTGATGATGCTGTCGTTTGAATCCTTGGTGAAGCGGCTCCAGAATTCAATGGCAGCACTGGGCTTATAGCCAGCCTTGGCCATGAGGACCATGCCGATTCTATCGGCTTCATACTCATGCTTGCGGCTGAACGGCAACATGACGCCCAGCTCGGAAGCCTTCTGGAATGCAGTAGCGGATTCCGCACTACCGGTTTGGGAGGAAACGATAGCCGAGCCCAGCGATTGCAGCTGCTCCCAGGAAGACTGCTCACCACCGTGGCGAGCCAGGGCATGCGCCACTTCATGAGCCACCACAAAAGCCAGCTCAGCTTCATTGTTCATCAGGTCCATCAGGCCGGAATACACGGCAATCTTACCGCCGGGCAGGCAGAAAGCATTCTGGGTCTTGGAATTAAAGACCGTATATTCCCAATCGTATTCCGTATACTCCGTAGCCTTGATAATGGCAGGGGCGCAGCTGTTCATAGCTGCGTTATACGCAGAATTCGTTGATTTGCTGAATTTTGTTTTATACTCCTTGAACGCGCTGAGGCCGAGTGCCTTTTCCTGTTCCACAGAAGTAAGAATAAACTGGGAACGCCCCGTCACCGGCACGGTACGGCAGCTGGAAAGAAAAGAGGATGAAGCCATGAGCAGGCAGGAAAGGAATAGATAAACAGTTTTCTTCATAATCATTCCGGTAAGATTTACGCGCACATTGTAGCGGGCGGCATGGAGCAAGGCAAGAAAAAAGCCCTGAATCGCATGTGATTCAGGGCTTCTGACACACTTTAGCAAGCGGGCATCAATAGCTGCGGGCCCAGAGCACGCGGCGCGTCGTGGGGCGCCCGGTCAGGATACAGGGAGCAGCCTCAGCAGCGCAGCCCATTTCACCCTGCGGCACGCAGCGGATGGAGATGCGCAGGCTCTTGGCCAGGGTCTCCTCCTCCTCGGGGGAGCCGTCCCAGGGGCAGAGCAGCCAGTCGGCATCGCCCTCGCCGTTGAAATTGCTCTGCAGCTCCTCCATGCTGCTGCACGGCCGGATGTGGCTGTCGCGGAAATCGCGCTGGCGCTGCAGCAGCGTGTTCTGGATATCCTCCAGAATACCCACGGCATTGGCCACGAGCTCATCTTCAGCGATAAAGGATTTTTCATTGGTGGCCTGATCGCGGCGGCAGAGGCACACGGAGCCTTTCTCCAGATCGCGCGGGCCAATCTCGATGCGCATGGGCACGCCCTTCTTGATCCATTCCCACTTCTTGGTGCCGCCATTGATGTCGCGGGTATCCACCTGCACACGCACAGGCATGCCGTGGAAGCTCTGGGCACCCAGCTTATCGGCCAGCGCCTGGCAATGGGCAATGATGGCATCCTTCGTATCGGCCTTGGGGGTCACGGGGATAATCACAATCTGCTTCGGAGCCACGCGGGGCGGGCATACCAGGCCATCGTCATCGGAGTGAGCCATGATAAGCGTGCCGATCATACGGGTGGAAACACCCCAGGAGGTGGTCCAGGCAAACTGGCGCTCATTATTGCGGCCGGCAAAGGAAATGTTCTGAGCCTTGGCGAAGTTCTGCCCCAGGAAGTGGGAAGTACCGGCCTGAATGGCTTTACGGTCCTGCACCATGGCCTCCACCGTGAAGGTACGTACAGCACCGGGGAAACGCTCGTGCTCCGTCTTCTCACCGGGGATTACATCCACCGCCAGCACATCACGCTGGAATTCCTCGTACACCTTGTGCATGAGGGCGGTTTCCTCCTCGGCCTCCTCGCGGGTTTCGTGGGCGGTATGGCCTTCCTGCCACAGGAATTCGGCCGTGCGCAGGAAAATACGCGGGCGCATCTCCCAGCGCATCACGTTGCACCACTGGTTCACCTTGATGGGCAGCTCGCGGTAGGACTCCAGCCAGCGGGAGAACGCAGCACCAATCACCGTCTCGGAAGTGGGGCGGATAACGTATTTATCCGTGAGCTCGCCGGAGGGGACCATGCGGGTCTTGCCGGTTTCAGGGTCCTTCACCGCTTCCAGGCGGTGGTGGGTCACCACGGCGCATTCCGTAGCAAAGCCTTCGGCGTGCTCGGCTTCTTTCTCCAGGTAGGAAACAGGAATGAGCATGGGGAAATAGGCATTGGTGTGGCCGGTGCGCTTGAAATCGGCATCGAGCTGCTGCTGAATGAGCTCCCAGATGGCATAGCCCCAGGGCTTGATGACCATGCAGCCACGCACCTCGGAATTTTCAGCGAGGTCGGCTGCCTTAATGACTTGCTGGTACCACTCGGGGAAATCTTCCGCACGCGTGGGGGAAATAGCGTTCTGTTGTGCCATGGCGGGGATTGTATGGATTATGGGTGAAATGTCAATGAAAATCAGAGTTTTCCGGGTGGCTTTCCTGGTAGAATTTTCGATTCAGCACAGCAAGCAGCACCATGAAAATGGTCATGAGCCACATGCCCAGCGTAGCAAAGAACAGGGCGAAGATGACTGCCACAGCCAGGCTGATGCCATGCACCTGCCGCTGGGATTTCATGAGCCCCTGCATAATCTGCCCTCCATCCAGCGGGAAAATGGGCAGCAGATTCAGAGCTGTCCACCAGCAGCTCACCTCAATGAGCGAAAAGAAGAAAACCATAACCAACGGGGGAAATTCCTGCAAGGCAATGGTCGGCACATAGCCCATGGCAAAAGTGCAGCCAAACAAAGCCCCCAGCTGGAAATCCCCCACGTACAGGCACAGCAGGAACAGGGAGACCAGGCCGACAGCCAGAGAACTGAGCGGCCCGGCCGCAGTCATGACAACACCCTGCATGCGGGTCAGCCGCGCGGTTTCATTCGTGCAATCGCCACCCATCCAGGCCAGATACACACTGGGATGCCCGCCACCCAGGCTGCGGCCCACCAGGGCATGCCCCATTTCATGCGCCAGCAGCACCACGAGCGCCGCAATGATGAACAGCAGCACACTCATGAGCTCCATCATGTTGGAGACCATGAACCCACGCCCCAATATGGCCAGGGTCAGCCACAGCGTAGGGTGAATGCTCACCGGCACTCCGAATAGCGAAAAACGTATCATCGGCGCCCATTCTAAGCCTGCACCCGCGCTCAGACAAGGAAAATTCGTGTCGTTTCCGCGACATCATCCGGCCGGAGTGCCGCCAGTTCATCCAGCAAGGCGGGCACCAGGCTGCCGGGGTATTTTGCGCGCGCCGCCGCCCGTTCACCCGCCACGCCAAGAATGGCCGCTGTGGCAGCCGCCGCCTGCATGGGCGATTCTGCCACAGCCAGGCACGCCGCCGCCAGAGCCCCCATGGCACAGCCTGCCCCCGTAACCCGGGTGAGCAACACATCACTATTCGAGCAGCCATAGGTAATTGCACCGTTGCTGATATAATCAATCTCTCCCGTCACAAGCACGGTGGAACCAGTGCGGTTGGCCAGCTGCCGGGCAGCGGCCACGGCATCGACGCTGGCGGCCCCGCTCTCAGGCCCGCGGCAGGCTGCTGCCTGCACCCCGGCCACGGCCATAATTTCAGAAGCATTGCCTCGAATCATCGCCGGGGGAGTCTCCAGCAAATCGGCACACAGGCGGGTGCGGAACCCCAGCAGCCCCACAGCCACGGGATCGAGCACCCAGGGCACACCGGCCTCGCGTGCGGAAATCACGGCTGATTTCATGAGCTGCGCCTGGCTCTCATTCACCGTGCCCAGATTCACCAGCAGGCCGTTGGCGCAGCTGTGCAGCAGCTCATCAATCTCCCCTTCGTGAGAAAGCATGACCGGCACTGCCCCCACGGCCAGCAGCAGATTGGCAGTAAAGTTCTGCACCACGGTGTTGGTGAGGCAAAGCACCAGCGGGCGTTTCTCGTGCAGGGAGTCCAGCACCCCTGCCACCTGGTCAGGTATCGGTATCATAACAATTCACGCGCTGCCTGCGCCGGATCTTCCGCTGCGCAGATGTAAGAAACCACGGCCACCCCGGCCGCCAGTCCGGTGGCACGCACCGCGTCCGTGCGAACACGGTCCAACCCGCCGATAGCCACCACCGGCAGCGGTGCGCACCCCGCTACCTCCAGCCATCCCTGCATGCCCAAATCCTGTGCAGCATCCGGCTTCGTCTGCGTCGGGAACACCGGGCCCACACCCACGTAATCCACCAGTGCAGTATCTACTGCAGCCATCTCTGCCGCATTTGTCACCGAAAGGCCCAGTACCTTATCCGGGCCAATCAACTGACGCGCCTCTGCCACCGGCATATCACCCTGCCCCACATGCACACCATCGGCACCAATTTCCACCGCCAGCGCCACATCGTTATTGATGATGAGCGGTACCCCCACACTGCGAAGATACTCCTGCAACGGCAGCACCTCGGCCAGCATTTTCGAGCGGTCAGTCTCACCGCTGCGGTACTGCACCACGGTCACCCCGCCCTGCACCGCCCGTCGCACCGTCTCCAGCAGGCCGTAACGGCATTTTTCCGGAGCATCGGTCACCAGGTACAGATGGTAATTGATATCTTTTTTCATGTTGATATGCCCGCGTTTTCAGCAGGGGGGGCATTATACTAGGATGAAGCGCAGAGTCAATGCTATTCCGTTAACTGATGCTGCTCACCTTTGCTGAATCAGGTAGCATTTATCGGAATAATTCTAAAAAAACTGCAATAATGTACAAGTCTGCGCTTGCGTTGGCGGGCAGAATCGTATACAATACCGCCGTGGCAGGAAATAGGCTTTTCCTCACCATGAAACAACAAGCAAGCCTCACAGAATCATCAGATGATCAAGGTAGCCATCGTAGGATACGGGAATATCGGCAAGTACTCAGTAGACGCACTGCGTGCCGCCCCCGATATGGAATTAGTAGGCATTGTACGCCGCGCCGGCAGCGCCCCCGTACATGGAATCAAGACAGTTTCGGATATCGATGAGCTCGGCAAGGTGGATGTCGCCCTGCTCTGCACGCCGACCCGCAGCGTGGAAGAAACCGCCCTGCCCCTGCTGGCCAAGGGTATTAACACCGTGGATAGTTATGATATTCACGGAGGAATTGTCGATTTGCGCCGCTCGCTGGGCAAACAGGCCCAGGCCAGTAATGCCGTTTCCGTGATTTCTGCCGGCTGGGATCCCGGTTCGGACTCCGTGATGCGCACCATGATGCTGGCCATGGCACCCAAGGGTATCACCTACACGAACTTCGGCCCCGGCATGAGCATGGGCCACAGCGTGGTGGCCCGCTCCAAGGCCGGTGTGAAGGATGCCCTTTCCCTCACCATCCCCACGGGTTCCGGCGTGCACCGCCGCATGGTCTACGTGCAGCTCGAGGAAGGTGCCGATTTTGCAGCCGTGGAAGCCGCCATCAAGTCCGACGACTACTTCTGCCACGATGAAACGCACGTGAAGCAGGTGGACGACATCGACTCCCTCAGGGACATGGGGCACGGCGTGTACATGGAGCGCAAGGGTGTATCCGGCACCACGCAGAACCAGATTTTCAAGTTCGAAATGCGCATCAACA
>JAFXDR010000044.1 GCA_017521145.1 Akkermansia sp.
CCAGGGTCTGCTTGCTCACGCCGCTGCGGGCGTAGAGCAGACGCTCCACCAGCTGCACGCTGGGCATTTCGCAGGAAAAGATGAGGATGGGCTTTTTGATATTCAGTGCCAGGTGCTCCATGATATTGAGCAGGAAGGAAGTCTTACCCATGGACGGACGCGCGGCGATGATGAAGAGTTCGCCGCCCTTGAGCCCGTTAATCATGGTATCGAGCCTCGGATAGCCGGTGGTGAGCCCCAGCACCTCGCCCTTGCTGCTCATCATGCGTTCCATGTTGGTAACGGCAGCAGCAATATCAGCACTGAGCTTCCACTCTCCGCCCTTATCTGTGCTCTGGCGGATTTTGAGCACCGCCTGTTCGGTCTCATCCAGCAGGGCATCCACCTCGGCCTCGCTCGTGTAGGCCGACTCACTGGCCTGGTTGGCGGTCAGAATGATGCTGCGGCGGATGAACTTCTCCTTCAGCGTCTCGAAATGCAGGTTGAACAAGCCGGTGTTGGTGGCGTAGGAGAACACATCCATGAGCCCGGAAGCACCACCCACAGCCTCCAGCTGTTTCTTATCCGCCAGCTGCTGCATGACCGAGGTCACATCAATCGGGATGCCCTTGTCGTAGCGCTCGCGGAAGATTTCCCACAGAATACGGTGCGCCGGAATATAAAAGAAATCCCCGGTCATCCCCTTGGATACACACTGGGAAACAATGTTGCTCGGGTCAATCGTCATCATGGCCAGCAGACTCTTTTCCACCTGCGGGGCCTGTGGCATGATAACGCCAGCACCCGCGTGCGCGGTCGCGCCTGCTTTCAGGTCGGCTTTCTCTGTGATTTCCGGGCTCATGATGCGAGAGGGGGGGTATTTCCGGTAGATAGGTACGCGCGGATATCCTACTACTTCCCTCCCCGCATTGCAAGTGTAAAATCCCCCATGGTCATATGTTTCCCAAAGTTCCGGCATATTCAGATTTACGAATTAGAGGTCAGCGACTTACGCCGATTGATTCAAGTTTCCGAAAAATTTGCTTGCCATTGGGGTTGAATATGCTATTTTGCAGAAAGACCCACTCCTGCTATAGGAAATAAATCACATACCCCACCCTGTCACCATGAAACGCTCCTTATTTATCACTGTCATTCTGGTGTGTTTCACGGGTTCCGCATCTGCTGCCACCTCCACTGTTTTCACTGAATACCAGGCTGCTGCAAGTGACCAGGTGGAAAATCCATACACGGCGCTGCCCGTCATGCCTCTTGAGGACCGCAACGCCGCCCCGACCCTCAGCGGCATCAGCTACGAGGGAGCCACTGAAGTAGCGGCAGATGCTGGACAAGTGCTGGTGGAAACCGCCAATGATGCCGCTTCGCAGAGTTTCAACCTCACCTCCGGTGACGACTGGACCGCCCTGGTCAACACCAGCTACACGGGAGATATCAATGTGCAGGTGACCGGTACCACCAGTGCCACCGTATTCGGTGCCATGGGCTCCGGCGAAGCCGGAAGAATTACCCTGGAAATAGCCTCCACCGGCAAAGTGGGTGGTGCCTCCTTCTACGAGCAGGCCGCCTCCATAGCCGGCTCCCACGGCGGCGGAGCCGCCGCAGAGTTCCATGTGTTTGTGAACGGCGGCTCAGTGACAAACGATATCGTGGGCGGCGCGGTAAATGGCTCCGGCTCTATCGGAGCCGTGCATCTGGTGGTGAACAGCGGCACAGTAGAGGGCAGTCTCCTGGGTGGCTCCAAGACCAACGGCACCGTAAATGCCGCCGCTATCACCATCAACGGCGGTATCATCAAAGGCAGTATCATAGCCGGCGGCACGACCGGCACTGTGGGGAATACAGATGTGGTCATCAACGGAGGCTTCATCGCCGACGATATCACCAGGGGTGATGCCACCCGCAGTGAAGGAGCCCGCGCCACAGTCACCGTGGCGGGCAACAAAGCCTATATCGGTGGCAATATCACCGCAGATGAGGTAACCCTGCGCGATGTGAGCGCCTCCGGGTTCTCAGACGGGTTCGACCGCTACGCCGGCTCCATCACAGCAGAAAAACTCACCCTGGATAATGTGCAGGTGGACTTGAAAGCCACGCTATACGTCTCCTCCATCGAGCTTATCAGCAGCAGCACCAGCGCAGAGCTGGATGAAAACTGCGGGCTCAACACCCTGAGTCTGGGCAGCGGCAGTACTTTCAGCGCACACGAAAGCCCCCTTACCCTCACCACCCTGAAAGCCGGCACCGGCGCTGCACTGAATGCCAGTATCGCCTTCACCGCAGGAGCATCGCTGATTCTGGATGGAGCTCTCACCATGGGCAGCGATGTAGCGCTCGTCTCCGGCATGAGCCTCACCCTTTCCGAATCCATGCTGGCAGACCTCTATGGCCACAAGGCCGTCACCCTCTTCACCGGGGTGGATAAGCTCACGCTGGACAATGCAGACCTTGCCGATGGTACAACACTCAGCATCAACGGCGTCTTCAGCAACCTGGATTCAGGGGCCGATTACACCCTCACCTACATCGACGGCATGGTCAGGCTCGCCGTCATCCCCGAACCCGCCACAGCCACACTGAACCTCCTGGCATTGGCAGCCCTCGCCACCCGACGCAGGAGAAAATATTAACCAGGGGAACAGGCGCACAGGCTCCGGTATCATCAAATTTCTGCATCTTGTTTCTTTTGCCTTGCAACACGGTGGAGATAACGCTAAAATCAGACCGTAAGCCGGTGGAATAAGCCACCGGCATACCCCTTGCATATTATGAAGACACTCATCACAAACGCCCATATCATCTCCCCCGGCATTGACCTGCCCGGTGGTTCTGTTCTTGTGGAAGGCTCAAAAATCATCGCTGTGCTGCAGCCCGGTGAAAGCGCCGAGGCCGATAAGACCATCGACGCCGGTGGCAACATGCTCATGCCCGGCTTCATCGATATCCACTCCCACGGCGCCGGCGGCTGCGACACCTGCGACTGCAAGGTGGAAAGCATCCGCACCATTGCCGATTGCAAGATGAAGGAAGGTGTGACCACCTGGCTGCCCACCACCCTGACCCTGGGCACCAAGACCCTGGCCGATGTGTGCACCGCCGTGAAGGAATACGCCGCCAGCCCGAATGGCTCCAAGACCCCCGGTGTGCACCTGGAAGGGCCCTACATCAACCCGAAGCAGTGCGGCGCCCAGAACCCCGCTTTCGTGCGCCCGGCTGATTATGAGGAAGTTGCCATGCTTAACGACATTTACCCGGTGCTGCTCATCTCCATGGCTCCGGAAATGCCCGGCTCCATCGACTTCATCAACCAGGCCACAGCCGCCGGCATCACCTGCTCTGCCGGTCACTCTGCCGCCAGCTATGCCGATTTCAAGAAAGCCAAGGCAGCCGGTCTGAAGCACCTGACCCACTTCTGCAACCAGATGAGCCCCCAGCACCACCGCGAAATCGGCCTTGTGGGCTCCGGCATGCTGGATAAGGACGTGAAGATTGAAGTCATCTGCGATAAGATTCACCTCTGCGAGGACATGCTCAAGCTCACCTTCACGAACAAGAGCATTGACCAGATGATTATGATTACCGACTCCCTGGCCTGCTCGTGGATGCCCGATGGCCCCGGCCAGCTCGGCGGTCTGCCCATCATCGTGAAAGGAGGCGTGGCACGTCTGGAAAGCGGCAACCTGGCCGGTTCCACCCTGCGCTATGCCAAGGGTCTCAAGAATATCCAGGAAATCACCGGCAAGCCCCTGAGCGAGCTCGTGAAGGCTACCTCCTGGAACCAGGCCCAGAGCCTCGGCCTTTTCGACCTGGGCAAGATTGCCCCCGGCTACACCGCTGACATGGTGGTACTCGATGCCGAATTCGACACCGTGATGACCATCATCGACGGCGAGCTCCGCTACCAGGCCTGAATCTGAACTTACCCGGTGCGGGGTGCGCAGCACCCCGCACCGCCGCCACCCCCCACCCACACCAGCCATGCTTATATCACCACTCGCCCGCAAAATCTGCATTTCCAAGGGAATAGACCCCGCCACCCTGCGAGGCACCGGCCCCCGCGGGCGCATCATGGCCGCCGATGTGGAAAACCCGGTGGCAGCAGCCCCCGCCCGCCGGGGTGAAACCGTGGTGAACGACTTTGCCATTTCCCCCACCGGCCCGGAGGTAGACGGCTACTACGTCTACGACAACGTGGTAAACATGGGAGCTCTGGCCCGCATCAGCCTGCCCATTGCCGTTCAGTGCGAAAAACTGTTAGAGCAGCGCTACGCCCTGTTCGACTTCATCATCCGCGCCGTGGTGAAAGCCTGTGTGGCACACCCCTCCTGGCTGCCGGAAGGCAGCGAAGTGAACCTGCTGCTCTTTGCCGATTCCGGCAACAAGGTGATGGCCATGAGCAATGCCGCCGGCAAGAATGTATACCGCATTGCCAAAGAACGCCAGAAAGCAACCGCAGACGGCATGCCCGGAGGATTCTGCCCGCACATCACCGTGTGCGATACCGATACCACACGCCAGCAGGTGGCCGATTCCCTGGGTTGCGCCCACCGCCCGCTCTTTGCCTTTGTAACCCGCGGGCACTCACCCAAAACTGAAATCCGCGCCGGGGGTGATGACCTGCGCTCCGTTGACCTGCCCTACACTTTCTTTGTCTCCACCCGGGTGGCAGCAGCAGATGCCAACCGCATTGCCGCCCGCCTGGGGGCATTGCTGTACAACCCGGTCAACCTGCTCATGCAGGGGTGAAGCGGATTGACGATTGACTATTGGGAACTCATTTTCCGCTGCGGCGGAAGACGGCCAGGTATTGCCAGTTGATGAAGCCCAGGTAGCCGAGAATCATCACGTTGAGCCACTGAGCCTCTACAAGAGCCCAGATAGCCAGGCCCGCACTGAGCACCAGACCAATGACGCAGGGCACGGCATAATTATTGATGACCGAGCCCAGCAATCTGCCGCCATCGAGCGGGAAGATGGGCAGCAGGTTGAATAAGCCCCACCAGAAGCAGATGCTCATGCCCACCACGTAGAACTGCACCAGCAGCTCTGGCACAGAATGCGTGTAGAGTCCCACCATGAGCTGTTGCTGCAGCTCCAGCGGCAGAGTCTCCACCCAGGGCAGCAGGAAAGCCAGGCGCAAGCCCAGCCAGGCATTACCCAGCTGCAGGCCGAAAGCCAGCCCCAGCAAAGCACCCAGCACCAGCGTGGCCAGAGGCCCGGCCAGCACCACCAGGAAATACCCCAGTCTGCGCGGCGGCAGCATGGCGAAATGCGTGGTGCCACCCATCCCGGCTATCTCAATACGCTCCACCAGAGCCCCGGTGGCACGCCCGGTCAGCGCGTGGCCGAACTCATGCACCAGCAGGGTAAGCATGCCCGCCACCACAAAAAGCAGCACACGGCTGAGTTGCCCGCCATCGCTCACTCCCAGCGCACCACCCAGAATGGCCAGCACCACCCAGGAGACAGGGTGAATGCTCACCGGCAGGCCAAAAAGGGAGAAACGAAGTGTCCATGGGGAAGGTTGCGGGCTGTTCATGAGCACATTTTACCCCGACCAGGTCCAATTTTGCAATAAAATTTGATTTTTTACCAAAAAAGACTTGCAAAGCGGAGGGCAAAGTAGTAATATCTGCCCGCACCCCGTCAGCGGGGAACGCGAAATCCGGCGTAGCTCAGCGGAAGAGCGGATGACTGTTAATCATTAGGTCGTTGGTTCGATCCCAACCGCCGGAGTAAGGAAGCCCTGCAAGCCAATTGCAGGGCTTCTTTGTTTTTCCTTGCCAAGCCGCCCCGGGCGGTGTATGCTGGCAGCAACCAGAACATATTGATTAAAACTTATGGAATTCAATTTCGAAGCACTTGAAAAGAAGGGGTTGAAACTCCATCCCGCCCCCGCACCTGTCGGCTCCTACGTGCAGTGCATCCGCACCGGTAACTACCTGCACCTCTCCGGCGGCATCTCCATCAATGGCGATGTAGCCATCTACGGCAAGCTGGGCGCGGAAGTCAGCATTGAGGAAGGCCAGCGCGCCGCCCAGGCGGCCATCCTGAACCGACTGGCCGTTATCCAGGCCGAGCTGGGCAGCTTTGCCCCGCTGCGCAGGATTGTGGCTGTGAATGGCTTTGTGAACTGCACCCCGGATTTCACCGACCAGGCCAAGGTGCTCAATGGTGCTTCCGACCTGCTGGTCGAACTGCTCGGCCAGGAGGCAGCTCACACCCGCTCTGCCGTGGGCGTGCCCAGCCTGCCGCTGGGCGTGGCTGTGGAAATCAACATGATTGTGGAGTTCGACCCCTCTGCCTGCTGATATTTACCCAAGAAGAGCGCCATGGCCACCATTGTACTGGGAGTCTGCGGTTCCATAGCCGCCTATAAAGCTGCGGGCGTAGCCTCGCGCCTGGTCAGGCTGGGGCACGAGGTGCACTGCGTGTGCACCCCGGCAGCCCTGGAATTTGTGACCCCGCTCACACTCATGACGCTCTCCCGCAACCCGGTTATCACTACTTTCGAGGATGAAACCGGCAGCTGGGTGCCCGTGCATATCGACCTGGCCCGGCGGGCCGATGTGCTGGCCATCGTACCGGCCTCAGCCAACACCATGGCCAGCATGGCGCACGGGCAATGCCCCAATGCCCTCACCAGCCTGTACCTGGCCTACCGCGGCCCGGTGCTTATCTTCCCCGCCATGAACAACATGATGTGGGAACACCCCGCCACCCAGGCCAACGCCGCCACCCTGGCCGCCCGCGCCGGGCACCGCATCATCGGCCCGGCAGAAGATGGCATGCTGGCCTGCGGCACCACCGGCAAAGGCCGCCTGGTGGCGGAGGACCTGGTCGTAGAAGAAATTCTGGCCGCTCTGCAGTGATTAGTGACCAATGATTAAGAATTAATTGTCATTTCCGCGGAGCAGGCTGCAGGCCTGCGGAACTCCCTGCTTCGTAATTCGCACCTCTCACTTCGTAATTTTCCTTGCCTTTTCTGCTGCATCTGGCATACTGGACTCACGCATATGGCCTATATCGACATCATCGATCCCACCGGTAACGACTTCCGCTATCTTCTGCCCGAGGATGGCTCCGCCATTCTGATTGGCGCAGATGCCACCTGCTCCATTGCACTGCCGGGAATCCCGGAGATGCAGCCTCAGCATTGCTGCATCTCACTGCAGCAGGAAGGCTATGTGCTGTCTGCCATGCCTGGTGCCACCATTCTGGCTGAAGGGACGCCCATTGATGCGGTGATGCTGGTACCCCACGCCGTTTACAACGTGGGCGCGGCCATGCTGATGTTTAACGACGCGGCGCTGGAATCCATGGAGGGAGTCCTTATCCCGCAACCTGTACAGATGCAGGCGGAACCAGAATCCATGCCGGAAGAGGTGGCGCAGGAAGAAGAAGCATTCGAGGAAACCGCAGCAGAAAAGCCAGCCAAAAAGAGAAAGAAAAAGAAGGCTAAATCCGGTGATCCTTCCATACTCTCCACCGCCATCTACACGATTGAGGACAGCCCCCTGCACGTCATCATCCGCCGTCTCTATTTCATCGCCATCCTGGCCCTCTCTTTCCTGGCAGGGCTTACCGTACGCTGCTGGATGAACTCCGGTAAATACCTCATCGACGAGTTGTTCAAATAAAGCAACTGCCTGTATATACTCCTTTTCCTTTCCCCCGGTCGGCACCTGTCAGCCGGGGGAAAATATTTCTCAGGCCACTCGCGTAATTTCCAGTCGGCGCACCATGCACTGGTTCGTCTCGCCATTGGCATTGGTGCAGCGGGGGGTGTAACAAAGAGAGAAGCGGTGCATTCCCGCAGGCAGAGTCACCCGCAGAGCAGCAGAGCGGGTATAATCATCCCAGCGGCCGGGCTCTGTGTTGTGCGGAAGCAGCAGCACGCCGCAGCTCTCGCCATCCACCACAAGCTCACGCAGGGCGCAGGTATCGCCATCGCGCAGGGAACCGGTGGCATTGCAATAGAACACACGCACCGCGTAAGTGCCTGCCTCCAGCTCCACTTCTTCGTAATCCAGGCGGGCCGTGCAGGCGCGGGTATCAAGCCAGGCCTGACCCTGCTCCACCTCAAACTCGCCCGTCTCGCCAATGTGCAGCGGCTCCAGAGTACGGCGGCCGCCTGGCGCCACACATTCAAAGGGACGGCTGAAGCAGGAAGTGGTAAGTTCATTCACCGCCTGCACCGTATATTCATTGTAGCAGGCCTTGCCGGGAGGCAGAGCACACTGGCAATCCAGCGTGGCAGCAAAGGCCACACCGTTGCGGAACACATTGTAGCTGGCAGCACCGGGTACCGGGCTCCAGCGCAGCAGTTCGGCCGTGGGGCCGGCCCACTGCGGCTCGGGCAAATCCTCGTGTGCGCGCAGCGGGGGAAGTGCGGCTGTTTCGTTGCCGGCAGGCATGAGCTCCACCTCAATCATGAAGCGGCCCTCGGCATCCAGCGGAATGATGGGCGAATCCGGCTTGCCGTTCACCATGACCGACCATACCTCCGAGCCATAGCCATTCACATGGATATCCAGCACCAGGTTCCGGACGCGGAATCCGGTGAGCCAGTGGCTGCCACGGAAGCTCTTGGGCACACAGGGCATGATAAGCAGGTTATCCCCCTCATACTGAATACCAAAGAGACCGTGATAATACAGACCCAGCATACCGGCCACACTCCACAGCTGACGGCCGGAATTCTGAATCGTATCACCGGCCTCGCCGGTTTCGGCATGGAAATTCTCCATATTGGAGCCGGAAGCCATCGCTGCGCGCAGAAGGGCTGCCATGGAGAACGCCGCACCTTCCTCATGATGCAATTCGGCCTGAGCCATCAGCACATACGACTCCACAAAAGGCCACACACTGCGGTTGTGGTAGGCTTTTTTCTGGCTCTGCTTATAGGGAGTAAACACCGGGGTTCCGTAAGGCGAGCGCGGCAGGCTCTGCATAATCTGGGCAGCGTGGTCGCCCCCCAGCCCGCAGAGTACCGCCAGCGCCGTGGCCAGCGAATCCACACGCTCATCCAGGTAGCCCTCTGCCGTGCGCAGCAAGCCGAAATGCTCGGCCCCTGCACTGCGGAATTCCTCCTTAATGGCAGAGCCCAGGGCAGCAGCCTGCTCTGTATAGACGGCCGCTTCCTTCCCGCGGTCAAGCTCACGCAGCATGCGAGCCATCAGCTGGCGGCAGAGATAGTGCAGCACATTGGTACCAAAGGCATACGAAGCCGCAATATCCGCCGGGGTCATCCAATCCGGGTAACTCTGCTCCCGCCAGTCAATAAACGAAGTCTCACCGGGACGCAGCAGCACATCCGCCGGAAGCACAGCGGCATCCTGCGCGAGCGTAGCCTCCAGCACCTGCACGCACCAGGCCAGCCACTGCTTATCCCCCTGCACCTGATACAGCGCCCAGACACCCAGCGCCCAGGACACGCGGTCCGTAGAAACAGGCCAGCCGCCACCGGTGCCGGTATCCTGCACCACCACGCCGTTCCGCACGCGGGATTCCAGGCTGGTGCGTGTGGCCTGCGGCATGGCAATAGCCGTGCCCAATGCTGCAGCAAAAGCAATATCGCGGGTCCAGACCGTCGACCAGTCAGCCCCGGCCAGCAGCAATCCCTCCGGGGTCATATCGGCCTGCAATTCATGCACAGCCAGGGCATACATAGCCTGGAGCACGGGTATGGAACTGCGCATGCCGGCGCAGCCTGCGGGCTGCGCGGCGGGAATATTCACCTCGCGCACACTGTCGCCGCGGGAAATGCGCAGGCAGGTGGGCGAAACCAGCTCCGCCACCAGCCCGGGCTGCTCCAGCCGCGTGCCGGTCAGGCGGAACGCCTCGTTCTCAAACAATACCTGTTCCTGCTCTGCAGCCATACAGCGGAGGCATCAGAGAATGGCACCCGGCACATAGCCCACACCATCCGGGAAACGGGTGGTGAGCTCCTGCACCATGGCAGCAAAGGCATCTACCTGCTGAGCAGCCATGCCGGTATCGCCGGCGTTGGCATCGTAAATCTCCTGAATCTCCTCGCGGGTGAGCATCAGGCGGCCATCTGCCCCCAGGCGATCCAGCAGGTCGTTGGTGGAGATGAGACCGTTGCGCAGGTCGTTGGAAACCGCCACAGCGTGCTCCTTGATGACCTCGTGCGCCGTCTCGCGGCCCACGCCGCGCTTCACGGCGGCCATCATGATGGTGGTGGTCATCAGGAAAGGCAGGTAGCGGTTGAGCTCCGTGCGCACCACGGGCTCGTACATACCCATCTGGTCCAGCACGGTGATAAAGGTCTCGAACAGGCCATCGGCCGCCAGGAACGCATCCGGCAGCACGCAGCGGCGCACCACGGAGCAGGACACGTCGCCCTCGTTCCACTGGTCGCCAATAATACCGCCAATCATGGTGAGATGACCCTTCAGAATGGCATGGAAACCATTCACGCGCTCACAGGAGCGGGGGTTCATCTTGTGCGGCATGGCGCTGGAGCCGGTCTGCCCCTTGGCAAAGCCCTCAGTGCAGAGCTCGTGGCCCACCATGAGGCGCCAGGTCTTGCAGAAGCTGCTGGGGCCGCTGGCCAGACCCACCAGGCCGGAAACGATTTCAAAATCGAGCGAGCGGGGATACACCTGCCCCACATTCATCCACTTGGAAGAAATACCCAGATGCGCGCAGATGCGGCTTTCGAGCTCACGCACGGTATCCGGATTCTTGCCGAAGAGGGAAAGCTGGTCGAGCTGGGTACCCACGGCACCCTTCAGACCACGCACGCGGTAACGCTCCATCATGCTCACCCAGGCCCAGGCCCAGTGTACAATCTCCTCGCCGAACATAGCCACGCGCTTGCCCATGGTGGTAGCCTGAGCGGCCACATTGTGAGTGCGTGCGGCAAAAACCATATCGCGCCAGCCGTTGGCGCACTTGGCCATGCGGTCCAGCACGGCCACCGCCTTATCGCGGATAATGTGCATGGAGCGCCAGATTTGCAGCTGCTCCACATTTTCCGTCAGGTCGCGGCTGGTCATCCCTTTGTGGATATGCTCATGGCCGGCCAGGTCGCAGAACTCCTCAATGCGGGCCTTCACGTCGTGGCGGGTGATGCGCTCGCGGGCGTTGATGCTCTCCACATCCACCTGATTCTTCACGCGCTCATAGGCATCAATAGCCTCCTGGGGGATATCCAGGCCGAGATCCTTCTGGGCTTTCATCACGGCAATCCAGAACTCACGCTCCAGCACAATACGGCCCTCTGCGGACCAGATGGCTTTCATGGAATCAGAGGCGTAACGGCCTGCCAGTACATTCGGTATAGCGCTCATAATATGGTATTTCAGTACAGGTGAGCGGACACCTTAGCAGATTCAGGGCCGATTTTCAAGCTTTATATGTTCCCGGTTCACGCGCAGGCAGGATAGTGACCACGAAGACGAACTATTCAACGCGAAACATTCAACTGCACACTGGGCGACAAGCCATACACCTGGGGTTCATAGAACAACTGGGCCTGGGCAGGTGGAGCGGTGGCACTACCGGCACGCTTCACGCGGGCATAGTAGCGCATGTTCACCACATCGCGCCCCGGCCAGCGGGAGCAGAAGCCGCGCACGCGGTCAGCCAGGTACTCGCGCTGGTCAAAGCCTTCGCTCCAGCTCAGCGGCTCCAGCCCGGCTGCCTGCTCCGGCACCGCGGGGTTGAGCGATTCCATACAGGCGGGCAGGTAATCCTCCAGCACCAGGTGATTGAGCTCCTGTTCACCCGCCTTGGCGCAGGTGAGCGAGACCCGCACCACATCCCCCACGGCGAAATCCGTAGCCGGACGCCACACGCCGTCCTCACCACGCTTTTCATAAACGCGGGTCATCTGCAAGCCCTGCTCTGTCACCCCGGGATACTCCGTCTGCACCGGCTGCGCCTTGGCACGCAGCACGGCATAAACGGGGCCGCCCGCAGCACTGTATGCCCCCTCCAACTGCGGATTCTGCACGTGGTACGCACCGCGGTTAAGCTTCACCGTACTGCCATTGGGCAGGCGCAGCGTGGCTTCCAGCGGAGCGCCCCTGGAATCGCCGATATAAGTGATAAGAGCATAGAGCGACCAGGCGCTGCGCCAGCTGCTCTGGTGGCGGTAGTCAGCCGCGCGGGAACGCACCCAGCGGAGGAAAGCCTCGTGGCGGCCCTCATTGTGGGTACGCAGGTATTCCAGGAAGTCGAGATCCGCGCGCACGCTGCCCCAGCGGCAGGGTTCCTGCGAATCCAGCGCGGCACGCAGCGCCGCAGCCTGCGCCTCGCGGTTCTGCAAGGCGCGCGCCACCTCGTATCGGGTGAGCGGATGGTGCGGCTTCACATCAGCCTTTTCCAGATAAGCAAGCAACTTACTCCAGGCTTTCTGGGGCAAGTTGTAGCCCCGCTCCTCAGCCACGCGCAGCACCATGGCCACATGCGCGCTCGTGGCCAGGCAACCAGCACCGGCGCGGTGGAAAGCAGGCAGGCTGCCATCCTCATTCTGGTACTGAAGCAGTTCCTTAAGCTTGCGGGGTATCACGTAAGGCACACGCCAATCTGCCGTTTGCGCCAGACGCGGGCAGAGCGGCGCCAGGCGATCATACAGCAGCCAGGGCAGCACGGCCGAAGCCCGGCACTCCGTAATCGGACTGGCCGATTCCTGCAACAGGAAATCCACCCCACCCTGGAGGTGCAGCATCGGGTTGGCAG
>JAFXDR010000045.1 GCA_017521145.1 Akkermansia sp.
ACGACCCCCGCGTGGACGAAATCGCCGAGGCTCTGGTCACGAACTTCATGAACAAGCTGCGCAAGCTGCACACCTACCGCGACTCCGTGCCCACCCAGTCCGTGCTCACCATCACCTCCAACGTGGTGTACGGCAAGAAGACCGGCAACACGCCCGACGGCCGCCGCGCCGGCGAGCCCTTTGCCCCGGGTGCCAACCCCATGCACGGCCGCGACAAAAACGGCGCTGTGGCTTCCATGCTCTCCGTAGCCAAGCTCAGCTACGATGACAGCCAGGACGGCATTTCCTACACCTTCTCCATTGTGCCCGGTGCATTGGGCAAGGACGAAGCCGAGCGCGAAACCAAGCTGGTCTCCCTGCTGGATGCCTACTTCGCCGCCACCGGTCACCACATCAACGTGAACGTACTGGAGCGCGAAACCCTCATCGATGCCATGGAGCATCCGGAAAAATATCCCCAGCTCACCATCCGCGTGTCCGGCTACGCGGTGAACTTCATCAAGCTCACCCCCGAGCAGCAGCGTGAAGTCATCAGCCGCACCTTCCACACACGCTGAAGCTGAAAGGAAACACATATTTCAACCCGCAACCGGCGCTGTCGGTTGCGGGTTCTTTTTTACCATGAAGTAACAATCAGCGAACCGGGAGCGCAAATACATAGTCACCCCCTTTACTATGATTCCCGACAGCACAAATGAAATAGGGTACATGCTGCTCTACTGCGTATTGATGTGGGTGGTATTCACCCTGGCCTTCTGGCTGGCAGACAACCAGCACCGCTGGAAAGATGCCATGATAAGCGCCCTGCTCAACCTGGTACTGGTATCAGTGCTGGCATTGCTGGGCTCCTATGCAGCCGCCCAGCTGGGTACAAGCATGACGATGACCACGGGATTCCAGCTGGTGGGAGTCCTCATATGCAGCATGGCGGTCTCGCGCATAGGGCAGATGCTCAGCTGGCCGCGCACCTTGCTGGCAGCAATGCTCAATGTCACCGGCTACATAGTGGGAGGCCTGATTCTCGCCTGGCTCTTCATCCATATGGCCGGGTAGCAGACAAAGGGCTTTGCCTCATGCGCGACAGGAATAGTGCTTGCCACAAGGGGCAGCAGCATGATACTATATCCGCGCATGAAGTGCATTGGCTCCATATCCTGTATCTGTGCAGTGCTCCTGCTGAGTTCCTGTACCGTTGACCCCGGCGGGGGCAACATACCCTCTACGCTATCAACTCGTCGAGCCGCACATCGGATAAATAAGGCAGATAGAGAGCAACAAGAACAGGTTCTTGCTGCGGAGGAATTCGAAGAAGCAGAAAAAAACAGGGCAGAAGAAATTGAACGTCTGGAGGCCGAAGCACAAGCTGCAGCAGAAGAACAGGCCCGCTTAGAAGAAGAAGCCCGACTTGCCGCTGCAGAGCAGGCTAAACAAGAGGAAGAAGCCAGAAAGCTGCTTGCTGAACAAGCGGCTCATCAGGAAGCGGAAGCCAGGAGATTACAAGCCGAGCAGGCGAGAAAGGAAGCAGAAGCGAAAAAATTACTTGCCGAGCAGGCAAAGCACGATGCTGAAGCCCGCGAAGCTGCCATGATAGCAGCAGCAGAAGAAGCTGAGCGCATTGCTAAAGAGCAGGAAGAAGCGGCCCATGCTGCCTCCCACAGTCCGCAGCTTATCTCCAGCCGCGGACGCCGTGGTGTCCGCCGGGATGCCGCACCTGACACAGCCCCATCTGATGAGCAGCAGGCAGCGGCCCGCGAAATGCTGGCTAAACAGGAACCTCCTGAATCCGGAAAAAAAGCCACACCCAGACCACGCAAGGAAAAACGAGTGGCTAAAAAGCATACCGAGCCCAGCCCGGAAACTACTTATACAGCAGATGTACGCAAAACCCTGCGCAATAGCAAGTTTATCCCCACCAATATGGATGAGGATAACGATGACACCTCTGCCTTTTCCCTGCCCAATTCAGTGGAACTGCGCGGGCTGCGCTCACCCTCCATGCGCGGGCAGCTGCCCATGAACATCGACGGTAAAATCATCAAGAACAACTAAAAACATGGACACCCCTCCCCGCAAATTCGTGCCGGTGCCCTTTGCCTATCACCAGGAAGTAGAGCTCAGCATCGACAATCTTTCCAACCAGGGACATGGCGTAGGCCGTATCGACAACTGGGTTGTCTTTGTTCCCTACACCCTGCCCGGCGAGCGGGTGCGCGCCCGCATATACCGCAATGAGAAGAACTGCTCCCTGGCAGACCTGGTAGAGGTGCTGGAGCCTTCCCCCCGGCGCGTGCAGCCGCTCTGCCCGGTATACGGCTATTGCGGCGGCTGCCAGTACCAGCATCTGGACTACGCCGCCCAGCTGGAATGGAAAACCGCCCAGGTAGCAGACCTGCTGCGACTGCAGGCAGGGCTGGAACTCCCCGTGCTGCCCGCCATAGCCTCTCCGCAGATTTACGGCTACCGCAGCAAGATTACCCCGCATTTCCACAAGCCGAAGGATGCAAAGATGGGCAATATCGGTTTCCTGCGCGCAGGCTCCCGCAGCGAGGTATGCGATGTGAAGCAATGCCCGATTGCCATGGCTGAGCTGAATGAAGCCCTGCCGGTGGTGCGCAAGGCCGTTCACCAGGCTGCCGCCCAATACAAACGCGGAGCGACCCTGCTCATGCGCGTGAGCGAAGGCAGTGTCATCACCAACAACAACGCCGTCTGCACCGAACATGTGGGCAATCTGACCTTCAACTTCCTGGCGGGTGACTTCTTCCAGAACAATCCCTACATCCTGCCTGCCTTTACC
>JAFXDR010000046.1 GCA_017521145.1 Akkermansia sp.
ATAGAAGGGAAAACTTCGATTGAACTTTGAGTTTGAACATCACCACTTGTAACAACAAAATCTGTAATTGTGGCAATAATGCTTCCGTCTGCGCGGCAGCCGCAGGCTGGATTTCGTTTCCTATAGAGCAGGGGCAGCGCAAAGAGCCCTTCATAGGGAAGCAAGTGGCCTGCACCCCATGCGTCGGGACTAAAGTCCCGTGCCCCGACAATAATGCATCGGTCTCCGCTGCTGCGCAGGCTGGATTTCGTTACCAATAAAGCCGGTAATAACAAAGAGCCACCCATAGGGAAGCAAATGACCCGCGCTCCGTGAGTCGGGACTAAAGTCCCGTGCCCCGACAATAATGCTTCCGTCTGCGCTGTTGCGCAGTATGGATATCGTAACCAATACATCCCGGCGCAAAACACAGAGCCACCCATTGGGAAATGTCTCAGCAAGGGCAATGGAAGTGGTGCCTTAAAAATGAATTGACAGTAACCGCGGCAAAGTGCTATAAGAGCCTTGTTCTAAGGGGTAGGATTTATGTAAATCGATGAAACGCGTTCTTATAGTAGGTGCGGGGTTGTCCGGATGCATCATGGCTCGGGAATTGGCCGAGGCCGGGGTGCCGAGTTTGGTGATAGATAAGGAATCTTTCATTGGCGGCATGTGCCATTCTCGCCGGGATGAGGAGACAGGTGTGGATATGCATGTATTCGGTCCGCATATTTTCAATACGAACAGCGAAAAAGCCTGGGAGTATGTGCAGCGCTTTGATCGATTTTATCCCTGGGTGAACCGGGTGAAGGCATCGAATCACAAAGGAGTTTTTTCTTTTCCTATCAACCTGCACACGATAAATCAGCTGTTTGATAAGACACTTACGCCTGCGGAGGCACGCCGCCTTATTGAGGATCAGCGTGATAAATCGATAACAAATCCCCGGAATGCGGAGGAGAAGTTGTTATCGATGGTAGGGCGCGAGATATATGAGGTGTTTTTCAAGGGCTACACGATAAAGCAGTGGGGAGTTTCGCCTGCCGAGATGCCCGCAGATATTCTGAAGCGTATTCCTGTGCGCTTTAATTATGATGATAATTATTACAACTCACGGTATCAGGGGTTGCCGATGAGTGGGTATTCGCAGTGGCTGACGAATATGCTGAATCATCCGTTGATATCGGTGCAGCTGTCGAGTGCGTATGAGCACAGTATGCGTGATGAGTTCGAGTATGTGTTTTATGCCGGCCCGCTGGATGCCTACTTTAATTACGCAGAGGGGGATTTGTCGTACCGGACAGTACGGTTTGAAGTGACCCGTGGTGTGTTTGAACAGCAGGGATGTGCCTGTGTCAACCATAGTGATTTGTCGGTACCGTATACCCGTTCACACGAGCATAATTATTTTTCGCCGTGGGAAACGCACGAGAAGAGTGTGCTTGTGCGTGAGTTCAGCTCTGAGTGTTCCCGGGGCGAGCCGGAGTTCTACCCCAAACGTATGGCGCGTGATATGGAAGTATTCCGGCGCTATATGCCCCTGGTTGAGCAGGAGGAGAAGCTTTCCTTTATCGGCCGCCTGGGTTGTTACCGGTATCTGGATATGCAGCAATGTGTGCTGATGTCCCTTGATTATGCAGGGCGCTGGTTGAGCTGGTATAAAAACGGGAAGAAGGATTACCTGCCGAAGATGCCATGCGAATTCTGATATCGTCATATTCGTTTGGGGCAGGGCGGGGCAGCGAGGCCGGCGTGGGCTGGAATGTTGCTGCCGGTCTGGCAGCGAGGGGGCATGAAGTATGTGTTGTCACCACGTCTGAGTTCAGGCATCTGAATGTTCCGGCGCTGGAGAAAGCCTGGCTGCCTATTCAGCTGGTGGAGTTTGATGCCGGGTTGAAGCAGTTTAATTCATCGCGGGCATATGGTGTGTGGCAAAGAGCTGTGGGCGCTGAGTTGAGACGTCTCACCCAGGAGCAGAAATTTGATTTGATTCACCACGTGACCTTTAATCAGTACCGGGCCCTTCATGATGTGTTTGAGGTGGATTTGCCTTATGTGGTGGGGCCTCTGGGTGGCGCAGAAACCGTTCACCCTCGATTCTGGAAAGAGGTGCCCCTGAAGATGGCTCTGAAGGAGGCTGTACGCTACATTCCCTGGGATGTGTTGCCGCTGAAGAAGCGCGTGGCTGCAGCTGCTGCGCCGGGCGTGGTGCTGGCCTCTACTCCGCAGACTGCTGACCGATTGAAGAACTACGCCGGCATAGATGGCGTGAAACTTACCCCGGTAATTTCTCTGCACGATGAGGAAATTGCTATGGCTGCGCCTCAGAGGCGGCAGGAACGCTATTTTGTGTTTGATGGCGGTGTGCGGCCGGAAAAGGGTTTAAAGCTTTTTCTGCGAGCTCTGGCGCGTTTGTGGAACGCTGGTATGAGAGTGCCTGTGAAGGTGGCTGCTGTGGCAGAGGACGCCAGGTCCGGTGTGCTGCGGTATGCAAAAGACCAGGGGTTGCCTGAAACTGCGGTGGAGATGATGCCATTTATGCCGCGGGTGGAGCTGTTGGAGGTGTTGCGGGGTGCGAGTGGATTTGTGTCCGTCGGATTCAGGGATGCCGGTTGCATGGCATTGCTTGAGGCAGTGGGGTTGGGAATTCCTTCTGTTTGTCTTGATGTGAGCGGTCAGCATTGGTTGCCGGCAGAATACGCGATAAAAGTGCCTGTAACGGTGGATAATATGGAGCAGGCAATAGCAGAGGCCATGGAGAAGCTGCTGCACCAGCCGGAGCGGACTCCTGATTGGCACCGTGAGCGTGCAGAATGGTTGCGCGAACATATGACCTGGCGGGTTCGTATGGATTATTTCGAACAGGTTTACAGTGAGCTTGTTCAGCAAGATAGATGAGATGTATGAAGTTCTATATTGTCACACCCGCATATAATGCTGCACAGTGGTTGCCCCGCTGCGTGCGCTCGGTGGCTGATCAGGTGGGTGGGGGTATAGAGGTGCATCACCATGTGCAGGATGGTGGGTCTGATGACGGAAGTGCAGATTGGCTGGCTGAGTGGGGAGCTGCACATGCAGATGTTCCGGGGTATACTTTCTCGTATGTGAGTGAGGCGGATGCCGGTATGTACGATGCCATCAACAAGGCATGGGACCTTCTGCCGGCGGATGCTGATGTGACGGCGCATCTGAATGCGGATGAGCAGTATTTACCCGGCGCATTGGCAGAGGTAGCCGGGCAGATGCCGAAGAACCCCAGGGCGGATGTGCTGCTCGGGGTATACATCATAACAGATGCGGGGAATCAATATATATGCCACCGCTGCCCGGTGATGCCAAGGGCATGGGCTTCGTGGATGAACTGTATTTGCATTACGAATTCCTCATTTTACCGGGCGTCGGCTTTCCGTCGCATAGCTCCGAGGTTTGATATTCAGTGGAAATGCCTTGGCGATTTACTGTTTTTCCGGGATTTGCTGAACCGGGGTACGAGCTTTGCCACCATTCCGGTCTTTACCTCGTTATTTGTCTGCACTGGTGATAATCTGGCCTGGACCGGTAGAGCGCACGAGGAATGGCGGCGGCTTTGTTCTCAGATTCCGAAATGGTATCGGCTGGCAAACCACCTGATTTACCGCTGGGTGAATTTCAAGAGATGCGTGGTTTCCCTGCGCATCAAAGCACCTGCGGTATATGATGCGTATGCAGGCGATGAGGAGGAACGCACCCGCTACAACATTGAGCGGCCCACGGTTATCTGGAAAAAGCGGGTTAAGTGAGTTCTACAGCTTTTTCCCAAGTCGCTGGTAGATGAGGCGGCGAAGCCGTGAGGGGGACATGAGCATGGAAATAGCCAGCATGCATGCGCCCTTGATGACGCTGCCGGAGATGAGTTTGTATCCCCCTGTCCGGTAAAAATAGTCCACGTATATGGGATACTCGAACTTGAGCCATTTCCATAAGCCTTCTGCCCGCTTGGAATTGACGAACTCTTCAAACGTGACGGGCGTCTGGTTGGTACGCCTCCGTACCAGTCGGTTTACAACGTATTCCTGGTAATGCCGGCAGTAGATGAAACGACTCGTGCAGATGGAGTCGTCGTGCATGCGGTACTGGGTGAAATACTCCTGCAGGCTGATGACGTCCCAGCCTTTTTCCAACACGAGATTCCAGAGCTCGATGTCCTCGCTGGCGGGCAGGGTGGGGTCAAAACGCATGTTGTCCTTGCGGATGACTTCACCGCGCAGGCAGACTGTGGAGCAGAACAGCCCGAGGGGTTCAAGGCTTTCGCGGTAGCGTTTGGCATCTTCAGCACTCAGGCAGTACATCTGCGTGCCCTTACCGAAAACTTTACCCTGGGGCGTAATGTATTCCACAAAACCACCGACAATGCCGAAGTTCGGGTTGGCTTCCATGAAATCGAGGGTTTTCTGCACTCGGTCAGGCAGTGAAACATCGTCTGCATCGTTCAGGAAATAGTAATCTGCATCGAAACAATCAAAGCCTTCATTGCGGCAGCCGCTGCGCCCCAGATTGCGGGGATTATCGTGGATAATCAGGTTTTCATGCTGCTCCACGAGGTCGGCAATCTCCTCCTGAAAGTTATCAGTAGAGCAATCGTTGAGCACCACAATCAAATCCAGAGGACGGGTCTGATTCAGCAGTCCCAGCACAGCCTGGCGTATGTATTTGCGGCTGTTGTAGCAGGGAATGAGGGCAATGGCGCCGTAGTGAGGAGGGGTATCTGTGGGATGCATCTGCGGGGATGTTAGCATTTATTCTCCAGTAGTGCGAGATTATTTTTATACTGGTGGACTATCGTTTGAGAATCGGTTTAACCCAGTCACGGAGAAGCAGATAGATGCATTCCGGTAAGGATAATCTGAATCCGAAAATATTGAGAGCAATACGTTTGCCGCCTTGAGGATAGATATAACGCCTCACGGCTGGAGTTATGGGGCCGTTTTTCAGGAGATCCAGCATGACGCGGCGGGCAGCCGGAATAGGTTCGTGACTGGTTCGCAGGCCACCATTGTTTTTAGTAGCATCTTCCAGGCTGATAAGGCGGAATGAAGCTGATTCGTGCAGCCGGCTTACCAGGTCAGCACCTGGCTGTGTGTGGCAGATAAGGCAGCTGATGCCCATGTGAGATTCATCATTTTCCTTATCTTTGTGCCCCCAGTAATCAGCGCAGGTTATATCGCTATATCGGTTATCAGCATTGCGAGCGCAGGAATAGCAGGCGGAGTTGAGGCAGAGCCGGGAGTTGAAGCCTTGCACGAAAGGATCAGTCCCGGCGGGGG
>JAFXDR010000047.1 GCA_017521145.1 Akkermansia sp.
CTGTACAATATCAGCACCCACATAGAGGCGGGGTTCCTCCCCCGGCGCTACCGAGACAATGTGTGTGTTGTTGCGGTCGTAAGCACCCAGGGTGAAATGGCTCTCCTGCGGCTGCACCGTGTAGCCGAATCGCGGCGTGACGTGATTGGTAAGCAGCACGCACATGCAGAGCACCAGAAACAGGTTCACCCCGACCACCACCAGAATGGGGAGACCGGCGCTCTTGAGTGTGGAACGGACGCGACGCATGAGCGGTGAACGGCTTAGGGCTTATTCCTTCTTCTCCCCGGCTTCTTCCTCAGCGGGCTCCTCAGTCACCACGCAACCACGAATAGCGGCTCTGGCTTCCTCTGCAGCCTGCTTGAGCAGGGCATCCTCGCGGGCATCGGCAATGATATGCACGCATTCCAGGCCCGCGCGCTCCACCTGGTTGATGAGCTTGCGGGCGCGGGAAGCCAGGTACATGTAGAACAGGTACGCCGGGATAGCCAGCGCAATACCGGCAGAGGAAAGCAGCAGTGCCTGCTGCAGCGTAGCAGCCACCACGGGAGCAGCTGCGGCACCATCCGTCACGCCCGGCTGCTCGTAAAAGCTCACCAGCGACAGGAGCGTCCCCAGCACTCCCAGCAACGGCATCACCGTAGCGCAGACCAGCAGCGTACGCACATTGCGCTCAATGCGGTACACCTCCACCTCGCTGGCCTCAAGCGCGATTTCACGCAGCTCGTGGCGCGGCAGGCGCGGGCGGCTCAGCACGGCCTCCACCACACGGGCCATGGGCCCCGGGAGCTGGCGGGCTTCGTGCAGGCACTCATCGTACTGCCCGGAACGCAGCAAGGCCGAAAGGCCGCGCAGGAAGTCACCGGAGTTGATGTTGATGCGGTGGAAGTAGAACAAGCGCTCTGCCAGCACCGCCAGTGCCAGGACGGAGAAGAACATGATGAGCCAGAACATCGGCCCCATGGTGGCTATCATTTCGCTCATAGCTTAATTTTCAGGTTGGTAAATTGTTTGTTTGCGGGAGAGTCGGCTGGGCGGAATCAGGCTTTCGGGGTGATGCTCTCAGCACCGAAGTAAGGCACCAGCGCAGCAGGAATCTTCACCGAGCCATCCGGCTGCTGGCACTGCTCCAGCAGAGCCACGTAGAGACGCGGCAAGGCGGTGCCGGAGCCATTCAGTGTGTACGGTGTGCGAATCTTGCCATCGGCATCCTTGTAGCGCAGCTTCATGCGGCGGGCCTGATAATCCGTGAAGCAGGAGCAGCTGGAAACCTCCAGGTACTTGCCCTGCCCCGGTGCCCAGACCTCGATATCATAGGTCTTGGCAGAGGAGAAGCCCACATCGCCCGTGCAGAGCTCAATGACCCGGTAATGCAACCCCAGCTTCTGCAGAATACACTCGGCATGGCTGGTGAGTTTCTCCAGCTCGGCAAAGCCTTCCTCCGGGCGGCAGATTTCCACCAGCTCCACCTTATCGAACTGGTGCACACGAATCATGCCCTTGTTCTCGCGACCGGCAGAACCGGCCTCGCGGCGGAAGCAGGGGGTGTAGGCTGTCATCCTGATAGGCAGGTCGGCATCCTTGAAAATCTGGTCGCGGCAGAGATTGGTGACAGGCACCTCAGCCGTGGGCACGAGGAACATGCTGTTTTCCTCCAGGCCGTACATATCTTCCTCGAACTTGGGCAGCTGGCCGGTGCCGTACATACACTCGCGCTTCACAATGAAGGGAACGCCTACCTCCTGGTAGCCGTTCTCCAGGGTCTGCGTATCCAGCAGGAAGTTGATGAGGGCACGCTCCAGGCGGGCGCCCAGACCACGGTATACGATGAAACCGGAGCCGGAAATGCGGGCGGAGTCTTCAAAGTTCAGCAGGCCCAGGCTGGTACCCAGCTCCACATGGTCTTTCGGCTCTGCTATTTCGGGTTTGGTGCCCCACACGCGCAGCTCAGGGTTGGCAGATTCATCCTCGCCCACGGGGGCGGCATCGTGCGGCATGTTGGGAATGGAAAGCAGCAGGGCTTCCTGTTCCTCGGCGGCGGCAGAGGCCACGGCGTCCAGCTCCTTGATGCGGTCGCCCACCTCGCTCATGCGCTTCTTGAGCTCCTCGGCCTCCTCGCGGCGACCCTCCTTCATCATCTGTCCAATCAGCTTGGAAGAACTGTTACGCTCCTGGGAAAGAGCCTGCTTCTCTGTCTCGGCACTGCGGCGCTTCACATCACACTCAAGCACCTTATCCACAAGCATCCAGTGGTCTCCACCACGCAGACGCACTCGTTCCTTCACATATTCGGGATTCTCCCTGACAATACGAATATCTAGCATAACACGCTTATTCTATACCAAAGCACCGCAGATTCAAGTCAAAACTGCGTGTTCTCTCCTCCAATATCACACGTCCCCCGAAGATTTGCCCGACATATGGGAATTTATCGGAGATAGCGGTCGGATGACCGCAATCGAAATTCCGCTGTGGCGGAATGAAATCGGCTCTCCAGTGCCGTCTAAATCAGCCTGCAAGGCTGTCTGAATTGCTGCCTGCCTTTCAGGCGGCAGCAGAGTTTAAATTCCGCAGCCTCTGGCTGCCTGTTTGAAACTCTACCGCCGCACGGCGGTAATTTAGATGGCTGCAAAGCAGCCTATTTAGATTTGCTTCAGCAAAATTTCATTCTGCTCCTCCGAGCAGAATTTCATTTTGCCCGGTTACGGGCAAACATATCAACAAAGTTCAATTTATCAGGCATGCAGCTTGTCCCACACCAGGCAGCCGCGCGGCGTGAGGCGGTATTTCTGCCTCGGGTGCCGGGGGCTGTCCGGGTACTGCAGGCACAGATACCCTCCCTCCAGGGCCGGGGTCAGGTACTTGTTCAGGAAGTTGTCGCGTCCTTTCAGCCCCACAGCCGTCATCAACTCACGCACTGACATATGTCCGGAACCCAGCACGCGCACCAGACGGCAGATATTTTCCCCAGGCAGCAGCACTTGTCCTGCAACTTCACCCGCCACTTGTCCCATCACTTGCCCTGCTCCGACTTCCTTGCGTTCACAGTGGATATGCAGGTAGCGGCTTTTCAGGGGGTGATTTTCCTCAAAAAGCAAATTACGAAAAAATTTGATGAGGAACGAGTAATCCACCCCCACACCGGCAGGCGCGTTCGTATAATTGGCCCGCACCAGGGCATTGCGGAAGTAGCGCGAGTGCCGGGCGAAGGGTACATTGTTCACATTGTACCCCAGATAGCGCAGATACTTGATACAGAATACCGCCGTGGTGCGGGTATTCCCTTCCGGGAAGGGATGCACCTGCCAGATATCGGCAATGAAATGCGCGATATGCTCCACCTGCTTGTCCTGCGACAAGGAGGCGAAGGAAAAGCGTTTCTCGCGCTGCATATCATAGTCCAGCGCCATGATGATATCCGACGCATGGGCATACTGCACCGTGTCACCATTCAGTACCCACTCGCGCTTGGTGATGTTGTACTCGCGTATTTTCCCGGCAAACTTGAACACATTGTGGAAAAGGCGCTTATGAATCGCCGCGAACCCTGCCGGGCTGAAATGGAAGGCCGTTTCATTCAGCAACTCCGCTATGTTGGCAGCCACCTTATCCGCCTCATCGCTCATGCGGCAACCGCCGCCCTGCTCCGAGTAATAGGAATCCAGCCGCCGGTGCACCTCATCGAAGGAAATAAGACCTTCAATCTGGTCACCGGCCACCTCGCGCAGATATTCGGAGACCTCCAGGCCATCCACTGCCTGCAAACCCATGGCCACATCCCAGGCAGAGGCACGCTCCCCGAACTCTGGTTCCGCGGCATATAAGTACTGTTCGGTCAATAAGGGATATTCGTACATAGCAGGGTAAGTTAACTCTTCTATCAACGGAAGGATTGTACTATATTTTCCATTATATGTCAAGGAAAAGAGACTTTTCAAAGCCAATCATTTACTTATCCTTCACTTATCCTGTCAAGAGACTTTTTGCTATAACCAACTTACATTCCTCGCCTCCCGATTACTAACCGGCCATTCTTTTCATCCACAAGCTTCTTCCTTGTCTTCGGTCGTGACTTCTGATATACTCATGGCATGCTTATGCGTCTTTTCATTCTTCTTTCCATTGCCACAATTGCCTTACCTGCATCTGCTGCCTCCCAGCCAGAAGACAGACAACAGCAAGTTTTCCTCCAGAAAAGCGCCAAACCTGCAAAACCGCAGAAAGGTAGAAAAAGTAAAGGAAAAAAAGAACAAGCAGATCGCTACAAGAGAGTCAGCGACCAATGGGACGCTGAGATCTACCTGAAGGAACAGGGCATCCACCCGAATCAATATGATAAGGAGCTGGTTAAGCGTCTTGAGGCAGGGGATTGCATGACCGCCGCAGCCTTGATAAATGCCGGGGCCCGGCTGAATGCTGCAGGCGATGAGAAAAAGCCGTTCCTGCTGGCGGCAGAGTTTGGTGATGAGCAACTGCTCAGACTCATGGTAAAAAAAGGCGTGGATATCAACTGCCTTGACAGGCAGCCGAACGGAATCCGCATCGATGTAGGAAACACCGCACCTTTCATGGCCGCAAGGGGCAATAAAGTAAAAAACCTCCGATACCTGGATAGCATTGGCTTATCCTGCCTGTCCCGGTCAAAAGACGGTCAGCAGGCCAACTCTGTACTTGGCATGGCCGCAGAACACGGCAGCCTGGATTGCGTCAAATACATTCTGAAACAAGGAGGCGACCCGCATGAAACCTACTTCGGGAACATGAACCTCATGATTAAGGCTGCCGGCAGTGGCAACCTGGAATTAGTAAAATATCTGGATTCCCTTGGGGTGGATATCCACCGGGTCTGCTCCGTATTCGGGGCTGATGTCCTGGGGAGTGCCGCTATGAGAAAAGCATTCAAAGGCGGCGATGATTCCATAATGCAGTATTTCCTCAAGCGAGGTGTAAACGCAGAAAAGAATCTGGGAATGGCAGGACTGAGAGCCTTCCACCTCGTCGTTGAATCGTGCACAGTTGAAACGGTAAAGCTCATGGAACAGCAAGGCGTAAATTTAAACATTATGAACAATGATAAAGAACACGCCCTGCACAAAGCTGCACGAGCCTGCAATGCAGAAGTGGTGGAATACCTCTGCAAAAAAGGTTATAGAATCGATAACATTGATCGAATCAGATTCTGGAGAGGCAAAACGAACACAGAAGAAATCATGACCATCCTCAAAAAGTATCACCGCTAAACCTCTCCTCATACCCCCATGAATTACCGTCTGCCGTTTTGTGTAATCTGCGCACTCATTGCGCTCTCTGCTTCCTTGCCCGCTGATGCAGCTCGTGAAAGAGGCAATCACTTCAAGCCTCTGAAGGCATCAGCAAAAAAAGCGGAAAAAAGCTCGAAACTGGTAAAAAACAAAAAAGCGGCACTTAAATATCTGGACAAAAAGGGCATCCCGTCAGAAAACTACGACAAAGCCCTTATCGAGAATCTGGAAAAGGGAGACAGCCAAACTGCCGCCGCGCTCATTCACGCCGGGGCTGCGGTCAACGCCAGCGGCAATGAGAAGAAACCGCTTCTGCTGGCGGCAGAACACTGCACCCCTGAAATCCTCCAGCTTCTCCTTGATAAGGGAGCCGACCGGAATTGTATTGATACGGAGCCGTTACGCGGCAGTGTCGGAATGGGTAAAACAGCCCCGTTCAAGGCAGCCAAGAGCAACAACCTGCGAAACCTGAAATACCTGCATAGCATTGGTTTTTCCTGCACAGCCAGGGCCAAAGATAACTGGCCGGGACACAATGTGTTGCTTGAAGCCGCATTGAATGGAAGTCATGAATGCGCCAGGTACATCATCGAAAAGGGAGGCGGCGATCCCCACGAAATATTACCGGGTGGATGCACCATCATGCATAGGGCAGCCATAGGAGGAAGCGTAGAGCTCGTCAAATACCTTGAGTCAAAAGGAGTCGAAATTGACCGTCTGGCCACAGGATATGGACTTACTCCACTGTGTTTCGCAGGGCAACGAGGTCATGAGGAGCTGGTTCTGTACATGCTGGCAAAAGGAGCCAACCCCAATATGGATTTGAACCGCGGCGGAATGAGGCCTCTTCATCACCTGGCAGCAAAAGCAACAACGAACGTCATGAATGAGCTCATGAAAAGCAAAGCCGATTTCTCACTCAAAACCAACCAGGGAAAAAGTTTCAGAGACTTCGCCAAGATGGGAAATAATCAGGAAGCGCTTGATTTCCTGGACAAACACGGACTCTAAATACGATACAACGGCATAGAAATCGTTCCGGGCTTGACCGTGCCGGGGGTGCGGGGTATACTCGGCGGCATGAGTAATTATGCGCTGATTCTCGCCGGCGGCAGCGGCACACGATTCTGGCCGCTTTCCCGCAATGCGAAGCCCAAACAGCTTCTCGATTTGTTCGGTAGCGGCACCATGCTGCGCCAGGCTATCGACCGTGTTAAGGGACTGGTACCGGCAGAAAACATCTTCATTCTCACCAACCACCTGCAGGAAGCCGAGGTGCGCCGCCAGGCCGCCGAACTGCCCGCAGAGAACATTGTAGCCGAGCCCGCCCGCCGCGACACCGCGCCCGCCGTGGCTCTGGGTGTGGGACTCATTGCCGCCCGCGACCCGCAGGCCAACATGATCATCATCCCCAGTGATTCGCTCATTCTGGACGATAACGCCTTCCGCGCACTGGCGGAGGATGCGCTCGCCCTGGCCGGGCGCGAAGCCGCGCTCATCACCATCGGCATCAAGCCCACCTGGGCCTGCCCCAGCTATGGCTACATCGAGCGCGCCGGCA
>JAFXDR010000048.1 GCA_017521145.1 Akkermansia sp.
CTCGATAGCCACATGGGGCGTAAGGTGATGGAATTGCTCAAAAATGTAGCGCATACTCACAACACCGCGGTTCTGGTCGTCACCCACGACCACCGCGCTATCGATGTATTTGACCGCATCTGGATGATGGAGGACGGTAAGCTCAGCGAGAAAAACCGGAAAGATTGAATATATGAGCATCCAATTACAGATTTTACCGGAGCAAGACCTCCCGGCTTTCAAGCGAGACATGCAGGATGCATTTCAAAAAGGCGCGGAGGCAGAGTACGGCTCCATTTCGGAAGTGATTCTCCCGGAAAGCCACATCAATGCCTCGCTATCCAAGTCCGGGAGTGTGGCTTATGCTGCGATGAAAAATGGCAGTATGGTGGGTGGTGCCATCGTACAAATAGATGCGCAAACCCGACACAACCATTTGGATTTCTTGTATGTGAAGCATGGCGTTCAAAGCAAGGGGGTAGGTCAGGCCATTTGGGCTGCGATAGAAAGACTTCACCCCGAAACAGAAGTATGGGAGACTGGTACTCCGTATTTTGAAAAGCGGAACATCCACTTCTATGTCAACAAGTGCGGATTTCATATTGTCGAGTATTATAATGAGAAGCATCCGGATCCACACCAGCCGGAAGAAGACCAGCTCAGTACCGATGACACGCCCGGCTTTGAACACGGCTTCTTCCGTTTCGAGAAACGCGCTCATTTTGTTTCAGAGGAAGATTCTTAATCTCGTTTCATGGCGTATTTTATCACTCGGAATCCTTTTCATAGAGCGGGAAATCCGAAGTCGACAAAATTGTTAACATGGCTTAAAAAATTTGACAAAAGTGAAACATTTTTAGCAATTTTCTAACTTTTTTTGCTTGCTGCAGTATACGGATTGCTGTATATTTTTGACAGCGGCTCAGGAACAGGTCTCTCAGCCTCCCGGCGCGTGTGGGAAAGGGTATCTCTGCACGAGCTGCTCGAAACTCTTAATAATCAAATCTTACAAATATGAAAAAAACTTTAAGCCTCCTTTTGGCAGCGTGCTCAACTGCTTTGGCTACAGATAGCATAACCTTGAGTTCCATAGCCACTGGTAACTATAATAAGACGACTCACGGTTTTTACTTGAGCCTGTCTTCAGATGAACTGCAAACCACAACTTCCATCACCTTACCGAAAATCGCTACTCTGGAGAGTATCACATTGAAGGGCAACAACGGCAATACCGGCGTTAATGTAACGTACGGCCTTGTGGTTCTAGGTTATACAGACAATACTGTTTTAGGTTATAGCACAGGGACCCAAACCAGCGGTAAAAATGTTGACACAACATTTTCTTTTACAACTCTTTCTGGTTCAGATTTGACGCTTACGACCACAGAAACTTATAGATTTATTACTGTGAGCTCTGGGGTGCTGGATATGTTTACAGACACCACCAAAACCTATGTATATAATGCAGGTGGAACAGGGGCTGCGAATTCTACTACTGTAGGGGACACCGTCACCATTACCCAAGGCTTAACCGCGCCGGGTATGCGTTGAGATTATAATACAGAGGGGGCTGTTGACGATTGCTGTGCCATCTTTGCAGCTCAACTCGACTCGGGTAATGGGGTACATTCTCCGATTATTACTAGCATGACGGTTAATCTCGTCCCCGAGCCCACCACTGCCACGCTTTCTCTGCTGGCTCTGGCTGGATTGGCTGCTCGCCGTCGCCGTAAGTAAGACTATTTTCGGTAAATGTCAAGTTTCAGCCGCTGTTCGATGCTTGAACAGCGGCTTTTTCTATGCGCGCAAAACAGCATGACTCGTGGTAAGTCATCTATGTAAGCGGTGAATCACCACCTGGGCTGAATAGTTTCGCGTGTCGGTGGTTTGTGAATGTGTCAGCAGTCCTAACTGCTGTAGAAACTGCTTGCAAGAGCAGGGGTGGAGAGAGTAGAATGCCTGCAATGAACAAATTTCTTTTCTTGTTACCGCTTGCTTTGAGTCCGGTTGCTGCCCAGGTGGCCGATGCAAAGGCCGCCTGCATGACTGCGCTGGATGCTGTGCAAAAGGCGCAGAGCGATAATCTGGGGCCGGTGGTTACGGCGGTGCTTGATGCCACCGGGGGCGACGAACAGGCCTTTCTGCGACTCATGCGAGAAGCCGCCGATGCCGGGCACCCCGTGGCTCTTTACTGGGTGGCGGGCCAGGCCTTACGCCAGCTGCAATCCCAACGCATGGACTCGCCCCAGGCTCCGGAAGCAGCCAGATTGCGTGCCGCCGTGGAGCAGGCTGCCAGTGCTGGCTATGTTCCGGCCATCGTGGAAATGGCTCATCTCTGTGGCAATGGCATAGGAGGGGAGCGTGATGAAAAGGCAGCCATGCAGCACCTCATGAAGGCCTGTACCATGGGCAACCAGCGCGCCAGATCCGTATACCTGCTGTTTTCCGGGCGTCTTGAGAAAGAGGGAGCAGAAGGCGCTGCGGTGGAGTCAGAACTCAAGAAGAACAACTACTATGTCGAGGAGTTGCTGGCATCAATCGTTGCGCCGACGGATGAGGCAAAAAGCCGGGAATGGGCTACCCGCGCCGCTGAGCATGGCAGCCCGGTCACACCAGGGCATCTGGCTCTCTACTACATGCTGCAGAAACAATACGACAAAGGCTATGATTTCCTTAAAATGGCGGTGGAACGCAATCACCCGGCATCCCTGGCTCTGCTGGCTTCCATGAGCCTGCCGGATGCTACGCTGCCGCCTGAGCTGCGCGAGCTCATCAAGCCCGATACCGAGGCGGCTATCCGGCTTTTCCAGCGTTCGATGCTGCTGGGGTATTCAGATGCCATCATCCCCCTGGCGGGTGAGCTCCACAAGCAGCCCGAGAAATACTCTGCCGAGCGGGTATTTGAGCTGTACCGCCTGGCTGCAGATGCCGGTGATCCGCGCGGCGGCGTGGCTTACGGCTACTGCCTGACGGTGGGCCGAGGATGCAAGGCCGATGGTGAGCAGGGGGTGCGCATTCTTAACCAGCTGGTAGATGCCGGTGTGCCCTTTGCCAATATGGCACTGGCCGATTTGTATTTCAATGGTTCCGGCGTAGAACCCAATCTGACCAAGGCGCTTTCCTGTCTGTCCGCCGCTTCGGCAGCCGGGGTTCCCCAGTGTTACACGCTCATGGCTGTCATTGCGCAACTGGGCAACGCCTCCCGGGCGTCTGATCCATTCCGCGCAAAGACTTACCTGCGCATGGCAACAGAGCGTGGCGAGCGGAATCCGCAGGAGGCGTTTGACACCATGGTTCAGTCCGGAGGATGGAAGTTCATTCCATAACGGAACTGAATCTGCAGGCTGCTGTGCTGGCAGCTACTGATCCGCTGCATGGCCCTGTGGATGGAGCCATGCAGCGGGCTTTGTTGTTGCTGCAGCATGGAGCCGACCCCAGCGGCACAATCGATGCCATGATAGAGAGGGATGAGTGTTTTTTTGAGTCTACGGATCAAAATAGTCCTGCATATCAGTCTGCCGTAGCAAATGAAATCATCCTGATTCAAATGCTGTCGAATGCCGGAGCAACCCTTTCCCGCGAATCCTATGATTCGGCGCGTTACAACTGTGCGCCATGCGTGCAGACCGTGCTTCGGAGTATATGTGCAGCTTCAGAGCTGGGCGGTACCTGACCTCCGGTTGATGTGTACGCGAATGATAAAATGGCGCTTGTTTCAGATTTGCCGGTAGATACATGTACCAGAACCAGCGGTCGTGAGTAACGCCTTCTGATAAGTCCGAAAATTATCATGCAGCTCGATAAATTGATATTTGTCGTTCCGACAAAAGTACGAAGTACGAGGTGGGAGGTACGAAGTGAAAGTTCCGCGAGCCTTGCGGCTCGCCATTTGTTATCAATAGAAAACACCTGCAGGCGCATCC
>JAFXDR010000049.1 GCA_017521145.1 Akkermansia sp.
AAGGATGCTGCCTGGGATCGCTCTGCAACGGTGATTCGCTGCGCTGCTGTGGCTGGTTTGTCCAATGTGGTGTTCGGCACCCTGCCGGCTAAATAAACCTATTTAAAGAAAGATTACCGCATATGGCAAGACGTAAACAACGCGAGGCTGAGCCTGAAGAAGAGCCGCAGATGAACATGTCGTCCATGATGGACGCCTGCTTCCTGCTTCTGATTTACTTCATTGTGGCGACCTCCCTGGTGAGTGAGAAGCGTTTGAGTGTATCTCTGCCCGGTTCTTCCACCGGCAGTGGTGCCCCGCCCCCATTGGAGCCCGGCCGCATCAAGGTAGAGGCCAATGGCTCCGTATACTGGAATGGCGATATGCCCATGGCCGGTCCCATGGATACCACTCTGGATCCGCGCTCGCCGGAATACCGCGAACAGCGCGAGATGACCGAGCTGGTGGATGCCCTCAAGAACCTGGCAGAAGCTGCCAAGGCTGCAGATACGAATCCCATCGTCATGGTGGACGGTGCGCCGGCTACGCCGCATCAGCGCATTGTGGACATCATGGCCGCTCTCTCCGAAGCTGGCATTTCTACTGTGGGCCTGAACACGGCCGCGCAGGAGTAACCCTTTAACCCGGGCTCAGAAGGGGAGCGCGGCGGAAATCTCAATCCGCGTGCTCCCTTTCTTTGTCCCCAACCCTGACCATTTTTAACTTACAAGCAATATTTATGAATACTTATACCACAGCTTTAACTGTCATGGCTGGCTTGGCAATGACCATGCCGATGGTTTGCCAGGCACAGGACCCGCTGTCCTCCCTGACCAAGGTGAAGGTTCTTACCAAGCAGGGTAAGACGGATGACGCCGTGGCGCTTTGCGACGCCGTGCTGAAACGCTTTGGCGGCAAAGGTGCTACAGCCCGCCAGTTCGCCTATGTGCTTCCGTACTATGCATGGGAGAAGGGTGTCGTGTACTTCCGCGCCGGGAAGTATGAGGAAGCATTCAATGCTTTCAAGGCATTCAAGGATGAACCGAAGTGGCGCGACCCCGCACAGCTTGCCAGAGCCAAGGCGGCTGCTACTGGTGCCGGCTCCAAGGATGCCTATGAACCTTACTTCACCTATGCTCTGTTCCAGATGGCAAACTGCCGCTATAAGCAGGCCGTGGGTGATCCCGGCAAGGACAATGGCGACAAAGCCAAGTTTGAAGAGGCCATCAAGTACTTTGAGGAATACCTTGACCTCGTACAGCGCGGCAAGGTGACCAAGACAGAGAAGGATCAGAAGATGGATGGCCAGATCTGCTTCGTTCTGGTGCAGGCCTATATTCTGAAAGAAAAGCCGGATTTCAAGAAAGCCGCCGAATATCTTGAAATGAGCCGCAAGGTGAAGGGCCGCGTGCCTGATGAAATGGCCATGGATGGTCTGAACACCATTGTGAATGTGGCTATCTCCAATCCGGAAAACGTGGGTTGGGTGTACAAGCTCGTTGAGGCCAGCCCTGCCAGCTACAACCTTGACCCTGCCCGTGCTGCCCGCAATGTGAACAAGTTCTATAATCTGGCCCAGCGTGCCTATAAGGTGATGAACGAGGCACTGCGTGCAGGTAATGACCAGCAGGCTGCTGATGCTGCCCGCACGGCCAATACGTTGTACGGTCTGGTGGAGGACGGGTATTCGGCCCTGGCTGCTCTTCAGGCTCAGGCAAAGGCCATAGGCAAGTACCCGAAGCCGCTTTTGGATCCCCAGACCGGGGTTCAGATGTCATCTGCCTATGCCCGGAAGTGGTACGCCAACGTGAAGGGTCTGGAGGAGAAGGGTGCCCGCTTTGACGGCTTCTCCATCATGTCCTCCGCCACCATTGCCAAGGATATGGGCTCCAACCGTCTGGCCAGGGGCGGTTTCCAGGTGCTGTTTGACCGCTACCAGAATCTGGCGTTGCCCCCGAAGGATGAGACTGCCCAGCCGTTCCCGATGAAGAACAACATCACCATGCAGCTGGGTTCGCTCTGCCGCATGACGGGCGATGATGATGCCGCCCTCAGGTATGAAAAGATGCTTGAAGGTGAGGATATGGGCGACCAGACCAAGGTGCTGGTATTCCAGAAGATGTCCCGTGCTGTGAGCGACCGCGACTGGGCCAATGTTGTACCCTGTGCAGAGGAAGTTCTTCCGTACTATAAGGATGATAAGACCAATAAGCTGTACCTGACAGCCCGCTATATGATTGTGGCCGCTCAGTATCAGATGGGGGAATACGAGAAGACCGTGAAGGCTGCTCGTGAACTTATCAGCAGTGGTGAGATGAAGGCCGTTGAAGGCAAGGAAACTCTGAAACCGGCAGAGGCTGCCAAGTACGATAACGACGTGTACCTCTTCCTGGTTGATTCTCTTTCCAGACTTGCTGAAAAGACAAAGAAGCCTGAGCTGCACACTGAGGCTATCAAGGTGTTTGATGAATACGCCGCCAAGTACACCTCGCCGGATCTGAAGCAGGCGCCGCAGGCAGACAAGATGTACTATGCTGCTATTGATCAGCACATGAAGCGTGCAACTGCCGCCAAGGATGACAAGAGCGCTGATGAGGATAAGAAGATTGCGGTCAAGTATTGCGACCATATCTGCAAGAACTGGCCCGAAAGCAACCTGTATCCCACCGCGGAGCTTCTTGCCGCCGGTATTCTGCTCAACAACACCGACGATGCTGTGAAGGCGACGGCCATGCCCCGCCTGGTACGCGCTGCCGATGGCGGTGTGAAGCTGGGCACCAAGTCCGGCCGTTCTACTGCGGCAAATGCTCTGTTCTGGCTGGCTTCCTATGCAGCCGAATACCCCAATGAGGGTGAGACAGAGGAGGCTGCCAAGGCTCGCAGCCGCGCATATGCCGACCGTTACTGGAAGGATGGCGATGCCGAGGGCGATCCCTTCAGTCTGCCTATGGCCTCGCTCTATCTGACCATGGTGAACAACAAGGAGGACTACGAAAATGCAATGAAGATTGCGCAGTCCACCATTGCCCGTGAGGCTACCTACATGTTCAAGAATGAGAAGTCTGACCCCGAACTGGAAAAGACTATCAATTCCTATGTGGATGCTTATGTGAAAGGTTCTCAGACCTACCATGGCAAGACTCTTACCCTGGAGGAGAAGACCGCACACTTCAACAGCTTCCCGGGTATTGACCCGAACGATAAGTATGCCAACGCTATCTTCCGTATGGCTCAGATTAACTCTATGAATGAAGAGCTGGCTGGTCTGAAGGAAGATAAGGCTGCATACGAGAAGATGGAGAACCAGATTCTTGAGGTGTTCCGCAACATGACCAACCAGTTCAAACCTGCCGACCTTACCAACTACATCTGCGTGGAGGTGGGTGACTATCTGGTGCGCTACATCTCCAAGTTCCCGGATCCCTCTTCCCGCTCGGAAGAGCTCGGACAGGCCGTTGCATACTACAAGGCTGTAACGGAGCGTAACAAGGATCTGGTGGCTGATGCCAAGCTGGGTCTGGCAAACGCCCTGGCTTTCTACAAGGACGCCGCCAAGCAGCAGGAATCTGCCAAGCTTTATCTGGAGGTTTCCAAGGATCCGGATCCCAAGGTGGGTGGACCCGCCCTCTATGGCCTGACCAAGCTTTACCTCTCTGGCGGTAATGCCACGGCGGCCATCGAGAGCGCCAACAAGTACCTGCGCAACCGCCAGAACCAGCGCCAGCGCATGGATGTGTCGCTGATGCTGGGTGAGGCCTACACCAAGGCCAATGATGCCAAGAACGCCCTGCTTGCCTACATGAACCTGTTCAATGCGAACAAGGGTCAGGTGGGTTATGCCTCCAAGGCATGCTTGGCAATCATGGATATCTTCTGGAAGCGCAACAACCCCATTAAGGGTGACCGCCTGCAAAAGGGATTCCAGAATTCTGACCGCTGGCTTGCATGGAATACGGGTCAGCAGTACGTGAACCTGGTGCGCAACTCCGGGCTTGAGAATAAGCTCACTCCTGAGGATCGCGACGAGTTCAACAAGTTGATGTCTACGGTGCACAACTATGGTACTGACCCCGCCGTGATGAAGGAAGAGAAGGATAACAAGCAGTTCGCTCGCAATATCCAGAGCAGCAAGAAGAAGTAAACCATTAACCCCTTATTAGAGAATATGAAATTATTTAAGATTGTTGGTTTTGCATTGGCCGCTCTTTCTTGCGTGCATTTTGCTGAGGCTCAGCAGGCTGCCAAGCTGACTGCCGTTGTGCAGACTCCGGGGGCTAAGCCGGGTGTTCTGACTTTGGAGCGAAGCGATGGTGAAGGTACCTTCTTCTACATGCCGAAGGGCACCGACCAGCTCATGCAGGCTCGTGCTTCTGCCTGTGGTATGTTCGTTATCCAGACTCCGGCAGATATGGCCAAGGCGCTGCGCGATTATTACGGCGGCGATTACGCTGATGCCCGCAAGGGATTCGCTGCAGTGAAGAAAAAGTATGCGCATTTAGCCGGTCTGCCTGGTTCTCCCGGCACGATGGCCGCTCTTTATGAGTTGGTATGTGCCGCACGCATGCTGGATATCCCTGCTGTGAAGACTCTGTCTGCTTCTATCCCGGGCGAGAAAGTACTCAATCCCGTGGAAAAGGGTCAGGTGGAAGCTGCTAAGGTGCTGGCTCTGGTAGATGATACTCCGGAATCCTTTGCCGCAATTCAGAAAGCGGTGGTTGCACTTGCCAAGACTACCGGAGTCCGGCTTGATAGCGAGGCTTATGGCTGGACCCGCTATGCGCTTGGGCGTGCAGCTGCTGCCACTATGGCCGTGGCTAACGATAAGACCAAATCTGCTAATGCTGCCATTGATTTCTACTGCCAGGCTGCCATGAGTATGCACGGTGCTCAGAAGACGGTACCTGCTGATGCCATCAAGCGCGCCATGAACCTGCTCTGGAATCTGCCCGATGTGCAGGCTTATGCTTCCAAGGCACCCAAGCCCATGGAAAAGAAGGAATGGTTCAAGGCTCCGGCCAATTTCCGTGATGCCGTGGCCATGGCTCATTACTACAAGACCGTCTATGAGACGGGGACTCCCGATCCGTTGGCTACCCAGCTTGACGCCTACTACTACAATCAGTTGAAGGGTGTTAAGAAGGGTGACTAATTAGAGAAGCCTTAGAATCCGCGGGGCTGTTGCCCCGCGGATTTCTTTTTTATGAATGATTGAGAAGTTCCAGTCATGGTTGATATGCTGGTAAGATTGTATGCGCTGCCCGATGGGGAGCCGCTGCGCTCTGCTCTGGCAGAGCAGGGGGTTCAGGTGCGCATGTGCCGCCCTTTTGAAATGAATGCAGTTGCCGCATGGATTGGAAGTACGTTCAGCACCCGTTGGGTCAGTGAATTTACTGTTGCTATGGCACACCAGCCTACAGGGTGTATCATCGCAACCAGGAATCACGAGGTAGTGGGCTTTGCCTGCTATGATGCTACTGCACGTGGCTTTATCGGTCCCATGGGGGTAGACCCGGCTCTCCGTATGGGTGGGGTGGGTAAGGCCCTTCTGGTTACTGCCCTGGAGCAGATGCGGGCCCTGGGATATGGGTATGCTGTCATAGGCGGGGTCGGCCCGCAGGATTTTTACGCCCGTACTGTAGGTGCCACTGTGATTGAAAATTCCAGCCCGGGAATTTACGCCGATATTTTGCCCGAACCTGCCAGAATTCAGACCGCAGATGGACAGCAGCCCTCCCGGTGATACGACAAACAACAAAAAATCCGCTATTTTTTTCTGAATCATCATTCTTTACCTTGACACGCGTCACAAATCCTGCTAATTTTTGGAACGTAGATTATCTTATTCCCTCCATGAAACATTTTCTCTTCATCCCCTCTTGCGCCCTGCTGGCTTTCGGCATGCTTACCTCTTGCCAGAAAGAAGAAAAATCTGCCCAGCAGCTGGCTGAAGAACTGACTGCAGAGCTCCAGAAGGTGGTCGACTATAAGACCGCTGAAGCCGTAGCTCCTCGTGTGGAAGCTCTCAATAAGCGCTTCCAGAATGCCAGTGTACGTGTGTTCAGTGCAGATGCCAATGCTCTTGCAGCAAGCGGTGCTAATGCTTATTCTGATGCCGTGTGTCGCCTTGTCCGTGAAATGGGGCGTGTTCAGGCCAGTAAGCCGGTGACTTCTGCAGATGGTGAGGTGGAGGATATCTCCCTCGTTCGTGCGGTTGGTGTGGGTGCTGGTGCAGCTGTTGAGGCAACGCCGCGTGACCAGTTTGCCAAGGGTCAGCTCTATACCTACAACGCTGATTCTGAAAGCAACAACAATCCGCCTGCCTTTGCTGAATACTACGGTTCGAAGAGTCTTGCCTCTGCTCTTTCCTACACGGCTTCTTCCAGCGACCATGGTGCTTTCAAGTTTGCAACGGAGGAAGACGTGCCTGAGATTCCTGCAGCTGTAGAGGTAGAGCCTGAAGTGGTGACCCCCGCTGATGTTGCCCCCGTGGAAGAACCCGCTGCTGAGGAGCCTGCTGCTGATGAAGAGCCCGCCGCCGATGAGGAACCCGTTGCTGACGATGAGTCTGCCGCTGATGAGGATCCCTCCATGGAGGACGAGGAACCCGCTGCTGACGAAGAACCCGTCATCGAGGATATTGATATCTCCGGGGTAGAGCCCGCTGCTGACGAAGAACCTGCCGCTGACGAGGAGCCTGCCGCAGACGAAGAACCCGCTGCTGATGAGGAGCCTGCCGCAGACGAAGAACCCGCCGCTGATGAGGAACCTGCCGCAGAGGAAGAACCCGCTGCTGATGAGGAGCCCGCCGCAGAGGAAGAACCCGCTGCTGATGAGGAGCCTGCTGCAGAGGAAGAACCCGCTGCTGATGAGGAGCCTGCTGACGATGCTACCGATGAGGAACCTGCCGAGGATGAGCTTGGCGGCGAAGAAGACATCGACATTGAGCTGTAAAACATTTTCACCTTGATTATCACGTTTTGATGATGCCGCCGCAGTTCTCTGCAGAAGAGAGCTGCGGTGTTTGTTTAAGCAGAATATAGCTATGCCGCGTCTTCTTTTCACCTGTGCCTATGATGGATATTCCTACTGCGGCTGGCAGAGCCAGCGGGGTGGGGAATCGGTGCAGGATACGATTGAAACAGCCATGGCGTGTATTTTGAAACACCTGCTCCGTATTGCTGCGAGCGGCCGCACGGATGCCGGTGTGCATGCGCACGCCCAGTGTTTCCATGCTGATATTCCGGCGGAGTGCCGCATGAAACCGGAAAATTGGGTGGCTGCTCTCAATGCGCATTTGCCGGCGAGCATCCGCATTATCCAGGCTGAAGTGGTGGCGGAGGATTTCCACGCTCGTTTTGACGCCGTGGGCAAGGAATACGTGTACCTGATAAGCCGCGCACCTGTGCTCACCCCGTTCCTGCACGGACGCGCCTGGCATATCCCGCAGCCATTCGATGCTGACCTGCTGGAAGCGGCGTTGCATGTATACGAAGGGGAGCATGATTTTCGCCGCTTTGCCGCCAATCGTGGTACAGAACCCGAAAATCCCCCTGCGGATTTCTACATCCGCACTATATACAGCACCCGTATGCAGGCCGAGGGAGATATGCTGCGTCTTTGCTTCCATGGCAATGGCTTTATGTACCGCATGGTGCGCCTGCTGGTGGGTACTGCACACCAGGTGGCGCGCGGTCGCATGAGTATCGATGCTCTCGCCGCCATGCTTCAGAATCCGCAGGGCGAGAAAACCCGCTACTGTGCCCCTGCCGCAGGATTATATTTGAACAGGGTCTTTTATGGAAAAACGGCGGGTGCCGTTCTTGCGCCTGATGGTGCGCGTGAAAAATGAAACCCGCGCCCGAAGGCGCGGGTGAGGGGATAAGGATTACTCCTGAGCAGGCTGGGGTTGCACCGGGCCGGGGCCCATGGGGCAGCAATCCTTCTTATCGCCGCACTTCTTGTGCTTCCATTCCTTACACTTCTTGTGGCAGATCTCCTTGTACATCTTTTTGTATTTGGCTGCCATTTCGGGGTTCTTCTCTACACCTTTGCCCTCTGCATACATGTGCGCGAGCGCGCAGCAGGCGGTGGCGCTGCCATCCGCGGCGGCTTTTTCTAGGCCGGGCAGGGATTTAGCGTACCACTCCTGGGATTTTGCAGCCTTATCCTCGGCGGGAATATCATCGGCCTCGACCAGATAAGCCACGGTATACTGGGCAATCGGGTCGCCATTTTCGGCCTCGAGGGTCACGGTCTCGATATCGAGCCACGCTTCCTCGCCGCACTTTACCCCCTTATCTGTCTTAGCACAAGGTGATTTGCAAGTGGAGCAGCATCCATCCTTTGCACCGCAGCAAGTAGCAGGAGCCGGGGCAGGTGTTTTTGTCGGGTCTTCCGCTGCCATGGTCCACTGGGTGAATCCAAGCAGCACAGCGGTTGTTGTGAGTGCGAATTTCTTCATAGACCGCTATTCTGAACCCAACTTTTGCTCCTTTCAACCCAACTTTCCACCTGTTCATGCGCATAAAATGGGGAATTTCTGATGATTTTTCGCTTTTTTGCAAAAAAAATAGAAATAATGATTGACTTGGCTGGCGAGTGCGTGTATACTCGCCCCGCTTTCACGTCTCACCCTCTGTGGGACGCCCGGAGTCAAGTCGCTTCTGTAGCTCAGTGGTAGAGCGCATCCTTGGTAAGGATGAGGTCGCGGGTTCAAATCCCGCCAGAAGCTTTTTGATTTCTTGCAAGAATAAAGCAGCCCAAACTTAATAAACGATTATGGCCAAAGAATCATTCCAGCGCACCAAGCCCCACGTGAACGTGGGTACGATCGGTCACGTTGACCATGGCAAGACTTCTCTTACCGCTGCAATTACTAAGGTTCTTGCAGACCGCGGTATGGCTGAAGCCCGTGCTTACGATCAGATTGACGGTGCCCCCGAGGAACGTGAGCGTGGTATTACCATTTCTACTGCTCACGTTGAGTACGAGACCGAGTCCCGTCACTACGCTCACGTTG
>JAFXDR010000050.1 GCA_017521145.1 Akkermansia sp.
GTATTCATCTTCTTTGGAATCGGCTTCTGGCTGCGCAGGAAGAAAGCCATTGCGCCGGAGCACGATGGAGTGATTCTGCAGCTGGCCATGGACGTGGGGTATCCCTGTCTGATTTTCCACAGTATCATGAAGTACATGGTGGTGGAGGCCAACCCCGTCATGGCCACCATCGGTTTTTCGCTGCAGGGGATTCTGTGCGGCTTTCTGGAAATGCTGGTGGGTGTGCTGGCGGCCTATGCTGTGGCCTGGGTGCTGCGGCTGCGCATCGGCACCGGCCTGCGCACTTTTACTCTCACCGCCGGGGTGCAGAACTATGTGTTCTTTGTGGTGCCTATCATCCAGATGCTGTTCTCTGCACCGGGCGACCCCACGCTGGGGGTACTCTTCATCCATAACCTGGGCTGCGAACTCTTCATCTGGAGCCTGGGGGTCATCCTGATGTGCGGCGGGGTGAAAGATCTGCGTCTGGGGCTGCTGCTGCGCGGGCCTCTGCTGGCGGTCATCATCTCGCTGCTTCTTGCCTGGGTGGGGCTGGGACCCTATGTGGCGCTGCCGCCCCTCATGAAGGCGGCTGAGATGATTGGCGCGGTTTCCACCCCCATCTGCCTGATTATCTTCGGCTGTTCACTGTATGATTTAACGCGCAATTTCACCTGGCAGCCGCGTATGCTGGTGGCGGGTGTGGTCACGCGTCTCATGCTGGCCCCGGCGCTTATCCTGCTGCTGGCCTGGCTGTTGCCGGTGGATCCGCTCATGAAGCGTATCATGGTGATTCAGAGCGCCATTCCCAGCGCGGTGATTCCGGTGATTCTGGCCAAGCGTTTCGGCGGAGTGCCGGAAGTGGGTACCCAGGTGCTGCTGGCTACCACGTTGTGTTCGTTTGTCACGCTGCCTATCTGGCTTGCACTGGGCAGCCGCTATGTGGTGCCACTGCTGCCGGGGCTGTAATCAGCGAAGCATCAGGCGCTCCCGGTCAAGACCGGTCATATCCTCCAGGCGGGCAACGAGGCTGCGGATAACCCCCACCAGGGTGATAAGCAGCGGCACACCGATGACCAGATAGCCCCACCAGGTCATGCGGCCCACGGCATAGTTATACTCCAGCGCCTGCCGGGTGGCTGGCTGGTCGAGCACCGGCAGCAGGAAGCAGAGTGAAAGAATGAAATTGGCCACGGCCGACCCCACCAGCGAGAGCCCCAGAAACAGGCTGGAGCGCCAGAGCAGGGCATCGTAGGCGCTCTGCTGCCCCTTTTCTGCCACGGCTTTCTCAATGGTGGTGATATCAAAGAGCGAATCGGAATACAGCAGCACGCGCAGCAGCGAATCCTGCCGCCGTGCTGTGACCATGACCGCACCGCAGAGCAGCAGGGGAATGGCGGCTTCCTTGGCTGCGTACCACCAGGGGGTATCGGGGCGGATAGCCTCGCTCCCGCCGGTGTTGGCATAAATGGTGACTACGCCCGTGAGGATTGTGCCCAGCAACCCGAAAAGTGTGAGCGGCTCTACCCTGCGGCTCTGAATGAAGGTCCACAGCCCGAATCCCAGCGGCAACGAAAGCGCCAGCGCCATGGCGGGGGTGGTACCCAGCTGCCAGAGTTCCGGGCCGGAAACGGAGCAGTGATCCAGCACCATAACCGGTGCCAGCACGCTCAGCAGCACATTGAGGAGACTCTGCGTTCCCTTGTCCATTATTTCATGGAGGCAATGGCGGCGGCCATATCCGGCGCCTTGAATGTGGAGGAACCGGCCACCAGACAATCAGCCCCGGCCTCTGCGCAGAGCGGAGCCTGGGTGGCACCGATACCGCCATCCATCTGGATGATGAACCTGAGCCCCTGTTCCTTGCGGGCGGCATCCAGCACACGCACCTTATCCAGCACTTCGCCCATGAAGCTCTGGCCGCCGAAACCGGGCACCACACTCATGACCAGCACCATATCCAGTTCGCCGATATAGGGCAGCACCTTCTCCACCGGGGTGGCGGGGTTCACGGCCAGTCCGGCGTGGATTCCCGCAGCGCGGATGGCTGCCAGCGTGGCGTGCAGATCAACAGCACCCTCGCGTTCCACATGGATGGTAATCATGTTCATTCCCGCTTTCACGAAGCGGGGCAGGTAGTGATCCGGGGCATCAATCATGAGGTGCGCATCCAGATACGCCTCTGCCGGCACGGCAGAGCGGATGGCGGCGCAGATATCCGGGCCGAAGGAAATATTGTCCACAAAGGAACCATCCATCACATCCAGGTGCAGCCAGTCCGCCCCTGCCTCCAGGGCGCGGTTGGCTTCTTCCCCGATGCGGCGGAAATCACAGGCAAGCATGGAAGGGGCAATCAGCATGGCTTTATTGTAGATTCTCGCTCGCTGGATTGCAAGGATAAATGCTCAAAAATAAAACCGGGGATGCAGCATCTGCAACCCCGGTGGAGTATAAACGAATGGGCGCTTCTCTTACTGGGCCGGATAGTTCACAATCTCCAGCCTGGGACGCTGGATAAGCTTCATGATATCCTCGCCGGGGGTGGGCACTGCCGCAGGCTGCTGGGGCAGGGGCCTGGTGGAGAATACGGGGAAATCAGCTTCCTCCTTAATGGTGCCGCCAGTGGCCAGGGAATAGTAACCGCGCTTCGGGTCAAAGCGGCAGTTGATTTCCTTGAGCGGGTTGCCATCGCGGGTGAAGCGGAATTCTGTGGCGGCATGCCACTGCTTGCCGTCCCAGCGCAGGGCGGGGCCGAAAGTGGCGCGGCGCTCATACTGCTTGGATTCCACATCGCGCTTGAAGTCTTCTACAAAACCGCAGCCGCCGCCCAGACCACGGCGCAGCGCCTGGATGCGCCAGCAGCTCATCAGGGCCCACTCGCCCTTGGCGGGGTCAAAGATATAACCGGCAATCTGGCGGAAATCCGGGCCGTCCTCGTGCTCCACCACGAGGGTTCTGATGACATCGCCCTCTTTCCAGTCGAAAGGACGCATGGAATTGCCACCAGTGCCTTCACCGCCAAAGCGGCGGGTGGTCACCAGTTCGCCCTTCTGCACCAGCCTGGCGCGTTCTTCCTCAGGGGCGGCATGGGGATTATCGCCGGAGTCCTTGGCATCCCAGATGGAGAAGATAGCCACGCGCACGGGCTTGCCATCCTTGTCCTTGTGGCCGAGTTCCTGCACGCCGATGTAGCCGCAGCCGAAGTTGTTGCAGGCGAAGTAGGTGCCGGGTGCGCTCTTTTCAATCACGGCTTCCTGGTAGGCTGCTGTGTGAGAAGGTATGGCAGGCCCGTAGCCCAGGTGTACAGAAGCGCACTGGCGCTTAGCCATATTTTCTGGCAGCCAGTAGTCCGAATAGCGGTCGGCCTGAGCCTCCTGCGTGCAGCATGCCGCAAGAGCCAGCAGACCCGTCATCAGTGTGTAGATGCGTTTCATCGCGTCGCATCCTACCATAATCAGTTGTGATTTTCAAGCAAAATGAAATTACAGAAGAGAAAAGGGGGCGCTGGGGTGCAGGTAATTATCATTGACTCTTCGGGGAATTCGCTGTAAACTCGCGGCCGACATGACAGCGACTACAGATTACAAGGTGGCCGATATCGCCCTGAAGGATTGGGGACGCAAGGAAATTGCCGTTTCGGAATACGAAATGCCGGGGCTCATGGCTTGCCGTGAGAAGTATGGCGAGCAGAAGCCCCTGGCCGGGGTGCGTATCACCGGTTCGCTGCACATGACGATTCAGACCGCTGTGCTCATTGAGACTCTGGTGGCATTGGGTGCCGAGGTGCGCTGGGCCAGCTGCAACATTTTCTCCACGCAGGATCACGCTGCCGCTGCGATTGCAGCCACGGGCGTGCCGGTGTTTGCCTGGAAGGGCGAGACCCTCACCGAATACTGGGATTGCACCTGGGCTGCCCTGAGCCACCGCGATGGCCTGGGCCCGCAGCTGGTGGTGGATGATGGTGGCGATGTGACCCTTCTGCTGCACCGCGGGTATGAGATGGAGGAGGGGTCGGATTGGGTGAACACCCCGTCCGAAAGCGAGGAAGAGGGCGTTATCAAGGCTCTGCTTAAGCGCATTGCCGCCGAGCAGCCCGGCGTGTTCCATCACTGGCTGCCGGAGTGGAAGGGCGTTTCTGAGGAGACGACCACCGGCGTGCACCGCCTTTACCAGATGGAGCGTGAGGGCCGCCTGCTGGTGCCGGCTATCAATGTGAA
>JAFXDR010000051.1 GCA_017521145.1 Akkermansia sp.
GACTTGTAACCAATGTCCACGAGGACGACCTGCGGGCGGATTTCAAGGATGGTACCGTTCACGATGTCACCCTTGCGGAAGTTCGGAAGCTTGGAGTTAATCAAAGCCTCCAGTTCAGTATTGCTCATTATAATGATGTTTGTAGGTTAATGGTTTACGCACCTCCACCAAGGCCCCTACCCGGCGGCTCATGAGGCACCTGTATGCCACCGGGGGAGAATGCGGTGCGGCATTGTACTAAATCGCCCCGGCACTGGCAAGCCTTTTTTCCTGATTCTCTAAGCTTTTTATGGCATCTGGGCGCACCTTCCATTCAACAGGCCCGCCACATGCGGCAGCACGGCCACATCTGCCGGCAGCCAATCCACACTTTCCAGCATATCAGCACCCAGCCAGCGGGCCTCTGTATGCTCGTGCAGCTGCAGCTCACCGCGGATAATCCGGCTCACCAGGCAGTGCATACGCAGGTGGAAAGCGGGGTAGTCCCATTCTACTGTATATAACAGCTCACCAACCTCTATTTCCACCCCCAGTTCCTCGTTGATTTCGCGCACCAGAGCCTCGGCAGCAGTTTCACCCGGCTCCATCTTGCCACCGGGGAATTCCCAGCCACCGTTGTGCTTGTGGGGCGGGCACTTGACGGCCAGCACCCTGCCGGCATCATCCAACATAATGGCAGCCACTACCTCAACAGTTCTGCGGAGCTCATTTCCCATATCGACAGGCATCATAGCACACCTGAGCAGCCCCCGCAAGGGCAGAAAACGCGGCTTTGCTGACACAGCGGCGCGCTTTTCATGCTTGCAACGGTGGGGGAAAAGCGTAGAATAGCCGCATCAGCACGTTTTCATCATGAGCGCACTCGAATTCATTCGCAAAAACTCACTTCTCGTACTCATCGTTGTGGCAGGCGTAGGTCTTGGCCTGCTGATGATGGACTACGGAGACCGCGGCAACATGTTTGTCAAGGACTACTACATCCAGGTGAATGGCACCGGCTACTCCTACCCGGAAACCGCCAATCTGGGTGAAAATGGCCAGAGCTACATGCAGTCTCTGCACAGCACTGCTTCCAGCAAGCTGCGCAATATGTTCGATAAGAACGAGAACGAAGAGCTCGACGAGACGGAGATGGCCTCCCTGCAGGCATGGCTCACCCAGCACCCGGAGCACGATGCCTTTATCCAGTTCCTGGGCAACATGTACCAGAGCTGGTGCTACGGCTTTGCTGATGATGCCGGTGTGAACGTGGCCGTGAACCGCGCCGTGATTCAGGAACAGGCTAAGGAGCTGGGCATCTCTCCCTCCAAGGAGCAGATTGATACCTACCTGCAGGCCATGCCCGTGTTCAAGAAGGCGGATGGCAGCTTTGACCAGGAACTCTACCAGCGCATGACCGGTTTCCGCAACGGTGCTGCCAACAACCAGCAGGAAAAGGCATTCCGCAGCGTAATTGCCGATATGATGGTGTGGGAAGCCGTGGGCAACCTCATGACGGAGGGTCTGCAGCTGCAGAACAAGAGCACCAGCGACCTGGTGGACGTGATGAACCAGCAGATGCGCGGCAAGACCGCCTGGCTTGCCAAAGACCGCCTGCCCGCTCCTGCCGCTGCCACGGATGAGGAAATCAAGGCTTACTGGGAGCAGCACAAGGATAATTACAAGAGCGAGGAGCGCCGCATTGTCTCCGTCTACACCCTCACCCCCGGCGAAGGTTCCAGTCTGGAAGCCCTCATGGCCACGGCCGATATCATCATGCAGGACCTCTCCCAGGCCAATGGCAAGAGCTTCGATAAAAAGCTGGCCGCCGCTGCCGAGAATCCCGAAAACGAAGTCTTCACCTACCTGAATGCCGAGGGCAAGAGCCACGTCACCTACGAGCTCTGCACCCTGAGCGGCGCCCCCGAGGCCCTGCGCACCCAGGTGGAGCACAACGGTGAGACCACCACCCTGGCCGACATTGCGTTCAAGGAAGTGGAAAGCGCCCCTGCTGTGGCAGATTTTGAAGCCGCAAAGGCCGCCGGTACAGATGACGAGCTGCCCACCATCCGCCAGGTGCGCGGCTACTTCCCCACGGCAGATGGCAAGCTGGCGTTCATCCGCGTGGAAGCCATTGAGCAGCCCAGTGTGCTGGAATTCGAAGCCGCCAAGGATGCTGCTGCTCTTGACTTGCAGGCTGAACGCGTGGCCAACGCGCTGACCGATGCCTCCAACAAGCTCTTCGAAGAAATGAACAAGGCCTGCGATGAGGGTGGAATCGAAGCCGCATTCGCCAAGGCCGCCGAAGCCGGCGCCATTGTGGAAGACTTCGGCCCCGTGGGGCTGGGCATCTCCCACAAGGGGCTGCCTCCCGGTCTGGAAACCCAGGCGCTCATCAGCGTGCCCACCGGCAAGCTGGCCCCCATGGTCACGCTCAACGGCGGCACCCGCATCTCCGGCGTGACCGGCCGCACGGTAGAAACCAGCGCCCAGTACACCGCCATGAAATCCTTCATGCACATTCCGGCCATGAACGCCCAGCTGCGCGGCAAGGTTCTGCTCGACTGGCTTCACGATGCCTACACCCGCTACAACGTGCGTCTTTCCGAACACATCAAGCTTAACAACCAGTAAACATAGAACACACGATTCGCCATGGCCCTGCCTGCTCAGACCAAATACATCGTGGGCAATGAGGCCTGCGAACGATTCAGCTTCTATGGTATGCGAAGCATCCTCGTCGCCTACATGACGGGGATGCTTCTCATGTCCAAGAACGAAGCCACCGAAGTGGTGCACCTCTTCATTGCCTGCACCTACCTGTTACCCCTGCTGGGAGCCTGGCTTGCCGACCGCTTCCTGGGGCGCTACCGCACCATCATCTCCATCTCCCTGCTCTACTGCGTGGGCAATGCCGTGCTGGCCATGGCCGATTTTGCAGGCGATGTGGAAGCCCGCAAGTGGGTGCTCTTCACCGGTCTGGCCATCATCGCCGTGGGGGCGGGTGGCATCAAGCCCTGCGTCTCCGCTTTCGTGGGTGACCAGGTACCGGCCGAAGAAAAGAACGGCCCCACCATGACCCGCCTGTATGCCGCTTTCTACTGGTCCATCAACCTGGGTTCCTTCTTCTCTTTCCTGGTCATTCCCTGGGTGCGCCAGAACTGGGGCTACAGCTGGGCTTTCGGTATTCCAGGCATCTTCATGGCGCTGGCCACACTCATCTTCTGGCTGGGGCGCAAGAAATATAACCATGTGGCACCCACCCAGCCGGAGTTCCTGCGCGCGCTCTTCAGCCGCGTATTCCAGGGTGCAGAGCGCGCCTGCGAGCGCTTCGGCGGCGAATCCGTAGCCCGCGCCACCAGCACAGCCATCGGCATTGCGGCCTTTATCGTGATTGCCCCCATCGTGGTGCTGCTGGGTAAATGGGCCCACAGCGGTGCTGCACAGCTGGCAACCCTGAGCGGAGCCGGCGAAACCGCCGCCTCGCTCTGCGGGCTGGTGGCCATGCTGCTCTACATTGCAGTGCTGGGGCTGGCAGGGCTCAAACTGGCAGCCGCCACCGGCATGAAGGGTTTCCTGGGGCTGGCAGGCAGCATGATTTTCAATCCGCAGGAAGAAACGAACGCCCGCTTCACCGAAAGCGAGCAGCGCGGCGTGCGCAACCTGGCGCGCGTGCTCATCGTCTTCCTCATGATTATCCCCTTCTGGAGCCTGTATGACCAGACCGCCTCCACCTGGGTGCTGCAGGGCAAGCAGATGCAGAGCATCGATTTGAGCTGGGGCAGCATCAAGTTCTGTTTCGGCGCGGAAGAGATGCAGAGTTTCAACCCGCTGCTCATCATGATTTTCGTGCCGCTGGTCACCCTGTTTGTCTACCCGTACATCGGACGCTGGGGTGCCCCGCTCAAGCGCATGGGTATGGGCATTCTGCTGGCAGGCATTGCCTATGGTGCCGTGGCCGCGCTGCAGCAGCGCATTGATGGCGGAGCCCAGCTCAGCATCCTCTGGCAGTGCATTCCCTACTTCCTGCTCACCATCTCCGAAATCCTGGTGAGCACCACCGGCCTGGAATATGCCTACACCGCCGCAGGCAGGAACCTCAAGAGCATTGTTTCGAGCTTCTGGCTGCTCACCAGCACCCTGGGCAACCTGCTCGTGGTATTCCTCACCTCGCTGGTGGACGACCCCGCCGGCGTGCAGGCCTTCATCCTCTATGGCTGCATGTCGCTCTGTGTGGGCTTCGTGTTCCTCTTTGTGACCTCGCGGCCCGATTTCAAGGCCGAGGAGGAATAAAACCTCCTTACCATTCTGGCAACAAAGCCGCTGCTTCCGGTCAGAAGCAGCGGCTTTCGCGTATCGACAGGCAGGGGGTGGATTTACTCCTGGTGGTTTGCTACAGATTGAGCAAGCACTCCGCCGCCTGCCGAGGGGGCAGCACCATCGCGCAGACCGAAAACCGCCCCGAGCAGCATGCAGAGCCCGAGGCTCGCCGCTGCCAGAATTGTGGTAAATTCGTTCTTTTTCATGGCAAGGAGATACAGCAGTATCTTCCTTATACTACCAGGTGCGCTCCATCGTCAAGCAAAAATCAATACAAGGTCCACTGACTCCGCATAAACCCCGGGAATATTCCATCTGCAATAATTAATCTGGACGTGTGAGCATCCAGAAGTTAAACTACTGGCCATGCAGGATATGATGGGCGGTTTCTTCGGACTTGAACTGCCGGAATATGGCAATTTCCCATATTCCGAGGGGGAATGCTGCGCCTGGCTGAGCAGCGGGCGCGCAGCCTTTGAATGCCTGCTCCGGCACATGCCCCGGCCGGAGCAGATCTGGATACCCCGTTTCATCTGCGACACCGTGCTGCAAGCCCCGGAGCACCTGCAGATTCCCATAAGGCGCTATTCATGCTCAGCTCAGCTGGAACCCATTCTGCCAGAGCCGGGTGAGAATGACCTGGTACTGCTGGTCAACTATTTCGGACTGACCAGTGATATTGTTGCCCGTACCGCGGCGAAACTCCCCGGGCGCTGCATCGTGGATGCCACCACAGCACTCTATTGCCCACCCCTGCCGGGCGTGCCTGCTTTCTATAGTCCGAGGAAGTTCTCTGGCGTGGCCGATGGCGGCATTGCCTGTGCCCCTTTCCCCCTGCATGAACTACCCGGCACACAGGCATGCAGCAGCATGACAAGCCTGTTCCTGCTGCAGCGGCTGGAATGCGGCGCTCACGCAGCCCTGCCCGCCAGCGAGGCAGCAGAAGCCGCATTAGCAACTACCCCCATGCGCATGAGTCCGCTCACCCACAGGCTCCTGCAAAGCATCGATTTTGAATCCGCGGCCCGCCGCCGCCTGCAGAATTACGCCACACTTCACAAGGAGCTCCGGGCAATCAACCACCTGCAATTGCCGGATTGCCCCCTGAGCGCCCCCATGTGTTACCCCCTCGTGACCGGAATTCCTGGTCTGCGGGATTCCCTCATCGATGCCGGGATAGCCCTGCCCCTTTACTGGCCGGAAGTCATCGTCAACACCCATGCCAGCGATGAAGAAAACCGCCTTGCCCGGCAACTGCTCCCGCTCCCAATCGACCAGAGATACTCGGAAAAAGACATGAACAGCCTGCTGCAACTCATTCTGGGCTGATTTAACCGTTTTTTCGCAACTATTAGGGGGCTGATTCTTCTTTTTAGCTTGAAGAGACATTGCGGAGAGGGTATCATATCTAGAGTAAGAAATGTGAAAATTTCATGAATCAGCTTTCCCGTATATCTCTACTCCTCGTTACTGCCGGTATTCCCCTGTTGGCGGTTCCCGCTCCTGCGGTGCCGGAGGAAACCCCGGCCGCCCCCCGTGCCGTTGCTTCTCCTGATTTGATTATCGCCGCCTCCAGGGGTGATTTGAAAAAAGCAGAACAGTTTCTCCAGGCTACCCCCCTGCTTCTCAATGTGAGTGACACCAACGGCGTAACCCCGCTGATGGCCGCCGCCACCAACGGACACCTGCCTGTGGTTCAGATGCTGATTGCAGCCAAGGCCGATTTGGAGAAACAGAGTCCTCTGGGCGAAACGGCCCTTATGTTCGCAGCATTCAACGGGCACAATGAAATTGTGAACGCGCTGGTGGCAGCGGGAGCCAAGGTGAATGCCCACCTGCCCACGGGAGAAACGGCGCTGTACCTCGCCGTCAAAGCCGGGCATATCAATGTGGTCACCACCCTGCTGAACGCCAAGGCTTACCTCAATCCCCGCGATAAGGCAGGCTGGACTCCCCTGCTGCATGCTGCCGGTTCCGGCCAGACCGCCATGGTGGATTTACTCCTCCGCGCCGGAGCTGATAAGGAAGCACGCATGAAGGAGGGCGGCACCCCGCTCCTCATGGCGGCAGCAAAACGCTACACGGAGACAGTCAAGGTACTGCTCGATGCCGGAGCATCCCCCTCTCCCCGCACTTACGGTGGTGAAAGCGCCCTGCACTTTGCCGCGGCCAATGGAGATGCGGACATTGCCAGGCTTCTCATTGCCGCCAAGGCAGATCTGGAAGTCAGACTGCAGAGCGGAGAAACCCCGTTGCTGGTGGCAGCCGCCAAAGGGTATGATGATGTCGTGAAAGTTCTGCTCGAAGCCGGGGCTGATAAGGAAGCAACCCTGCCCACAGGAGACACCGCACTCATGACCGCTGCATTCAATGGTCATGAAGAGGTGGTCAAGGTGCTCCTGGCCGCGAAGGTCAATGCCGAAGCCAAGGACAAGAAAGGCAATACAGCACTCGATTATGCCCGAGCCCAGGGGCACGATGAAATCGTTGCCTTGCTGCCAGGCGGCCAGATAGTGGTGGAACAGGGGGTGGAGCAGGCTCGCGACATTCTCGAAGCTGCCGCCAATGGAGACACCCTGCACGTGCTCGCATTCCTGAAAGACAATCCTCGCAGCATCCGCGAAACAGATGGCGACGGCGCAACTCCGCTCATCTTTGCAGCGGCCAATGGCCATGTCATGGTAGTGAAAACCCTGCTGCTGAACAAAGCTGATATCGAAGCCAAGGACAAAGCCGGGCTCACAGCACTCTCCCACGCCGCCAAGGAGGGCGAGCTCGAAACGCTCAAGGAACTCATTGCCGCAGGAGCCAACATCGAAACCCGCGGCCGCCGCTGGCGCACCCCGCTTTCACACGCAGCAGAAGCCGGCAAGGCTGATGCCGTGAAAGTACTGCTCGATGCCGGAGCCCGCAAGGAAGTGCGCAGTAAAGATAAGGAAACCGCCCTTACCTACGCCGTGATGAGCGAGGACAAGAAAACGGTGGATACTCTGCTGGCTGCCGGAGCCCAGCGCGACCCTCAATCCAACGTAGGCTGGACCCCGCTCATCGTTGCAGCCATCAACGGGCATGCAGACATTGTCAAATCCCTGCTGGCTGCCGGAGCCAACGTCAATGTCACGGACGAAGATGACTGGACCCCGCTCATGCAGGCTGCCCACGCCGGGCACGTGGAAGTCGTGAAACTTCTCCTGAATGCAGGTGCAACAGGGGTGGAAGATGCCATCAAAGTCACAACCAGCCCCGAAGTCCTGAATGTGCTTCAGGCTCCGGCTGCCAGATAAACGAACATCCTTATATGAACAAAGCAATCTCATTACTCCTCCCCCTGCTGCTCTGCGTGTCCTGCATTGCCTACCACCCGGTTCAGAATGTTTCCGTACTCAGCCCGGAGGGAGAACCCATACCAACTCTGGTAGGGCGGGCTTCTGCCACCACCTGGCTCTGGCTCTGGACTACCGGGGATGCCTCTGTGGAAAAAGCTCAGGAAAACGGCGGCATTAAGGAAGTCTCCTCCATTTCCCGCACCACAAATAGCTTCCTGGGCTTCATTGTCCGCGAGGATACCATTGTCCGCGGCAACTGATTTCCTCCCGCTCTCTCTCCTCCCATACGCAGAAACCTCCGCATGCCAGCATGCGGAGGTTTCTGGTAACTTGCTTTATCAGCACGCCTTAATACGTACCATCGGGTTCGAAGCGGCTGTTGTTCGTGCCGTGGTAGTATATACCGTGAGCACCCACGGGGATGTAGCCCACCTGCTCCGTCACCGGCTGAATCACGGAATAGAGCTGGTTCGTGCCATCAATCTTCACCGTGATGGACTGGCCCTGCGTGTTACCGGCGGCATCAGTGATATAACGACCAGCCAGAGCACCCAGCACGCCGAAACCTGCGGCGGAGACGATACGGCCAGAACCGCCACCCAGCATCTGACCAGCACCGGCACCCAGAACAGCGCCTACACCAGTACCGATATTCTTGGCCGTGCCGGAAGTCTCAATCTTCACGTTCTTGGCAGCAACCACTGTTGCGGGGAAAGCCTGAGCACCATAACCCACCTTGTTGGCAGAGACACTGTTGCCGTTTGCCATGGTGGAGCAGGAAGTGGTGAGCAGAGCGCAGCCTGCAACCATTGCCATAAGGATGTATTTCTTGTTCATATATGTGCGGAATGTTAATGGTTATAACGTTTCCTGAGTTCCCCTTTATGGTACCCCAGGAGGGCAAGTCACGTCAAGCGTATTTTCTGCTCTCTGACGCACTGTCTTCATCTGTACAGGCGCACCAGATTTCAGTTTTTGTGTTTTAAATCCGAATTTTACAACAAAATCGAGATGTACATACATTGTTCTTGAAAAACCACGCAGTTACGCGTAACATAACCTTACGCATCAGCAATAATGTATTTTCGTTCCTCCGTAGTATGAGTCTGATCCCCCGCTTGAAATTTCTTATTGCAAGGATTCTTCCATACAGCATAGCCCAGCTTATCTACCGCTACAAAGTCTGGCGGCGGCAAAGGAGGGATAATTCAGTGGAAGCAAGGCTGGCCGAGTTGCGGACTTTCCTCATTTTCCAGCATCCAATCGAACAGACGCCACCTGCACAGGGCAAACTCAGGCTTCTGCAAGACGGCAATGCTGTTCTGCTGGAGCTGTTCGCACAGAAATGCCAGGAACACGGTCTCAGATTCTGGCTTGACTACGGTACTTTACTGGGGGCCATCCGTCACAAAGGGTTCATCCCCTGGGATGACGACCTGGATGTCAGCATGCTGCGCACCGATTATGAAAAACTGATTGAACTTCTTCCGGTCATGTTCCCCAGGGAAGAAGGCTTCACCTGGGGAACGCACGCTTTCCTGCAGATTGGATTCCAAGGAACACCGCTCAACATTGATGTTTACCCCTGGCATTTCCACTCCGCTCCATTCAGCGAAAAAGAAAAAAACATCATCGACAGCGGCATGACCCGCATGAAGAAGAAAATCGTCTTCATGAACGGCATGCTCAACTATACAGATGAGCAAATCCAGGCTCTTATCCAGAAAGATGTACGCCAAGGTCAATTCCCAATGAATGAAAGTGGAAAGCCCGCCGTTTTTCTTTCTCCTGCTATTACCTTTACAAAGAACAGTATCCTGAGGTACGAGGACGTATTCCCTCTTAAATCAGCCTCTTTCGAGGGGCATGAATTTCCCATTCCAAATCACGCAAGGCAGTACTTGCAATTTTTCTATGGCGATTACATGGCCTACCCTCCTAAAGTAGGATTCCAGCATCCCTCTGTTGAAGCAATGGTAGGCAAAGCGCCGTTTGAGCAAGCTGTTAACCAATTTATTGATACATACGGCAAATAATGAAAACGGTCATCACCTACGGCACCTTTGACCTGTTCCACACCGGACACCTGAATCTTCTGAAGAGGGCAAAAGCCCTGGGAGACAGGCTAATTGTCGGCGTAACCAGTGATGCCTACGACCTTTCGCGCGGAAAATTGAATGTTCTTCAATCATGTGCCGAGCGCATCGAGAATGTCCGTCTTTCCGGTCTGGCAGACCTGATACTAGTGGAGGAAGCCGAAGGACAGAAAATCCAGGACATTCAAAAATACAATGCCGACATCTTTGCCATTGGCTCTGACTGGATTGGAAAATTTGACTATCTATCGAATTTGTGTAACGTAGTGTATCTGGAGAGGACCAAGGGCGTATCCTCCTCAAATATACGAAACGAAAAATTCCGCATTATCCGCATGGGGGTTATTGGACATGGCCGTATCGTCCCCCGATTTTTGAGGGAATCCAAGTACGTCAGTGGCATTGAGATTACCTCTGTATACGGTCGTAGTAAAACAAGAGCAGAAGCTTTTGCCAAGCAGCATGAAATTGCAGAATCGTATGATTCTCTGGATGCATTCCTGAATTCTGTAGACGCTGTATATATCGCAGTACCTCACCATGTTCACGTCGAATACGCACGCAAAGCCCTCCAAAAAGGAAAACACGTTCTGTGTGAAAAACCTATGGCTCTCACAGAAGCCGAGGTTCTAGAACTGCAATTGCTTGCCAGGGAGAATGCATGCATCATCATGGAAGCTGTTAAAACCGCTTACGCGCCAGCATTCTCCCAATTGATTCATATCGCAAAAAGTGGAGCAATAGGAACTATCATAGCAGTAGATGCCAGCTTCACCAAGCTGGTGACAAACTCGAGATTACGTGAATATGACCCCAAACAGGCCGGAGGCGCACTGACAGAACTGGCCTCCTACCCGTTTCTGGTGATTGCAAAGTTACTGGGAACCAATCCCTCTCGCGTTTCATTTATTGCATCCATGGACAAGCATACCGGGGTAGACACCTTCACCCGGGCTCAGTTCATTTACCGCAATGCTACAGCCACGGCCACCGTGGCAATCGGGGCAAAACGCGAAGGAGATCTCTGTATTTCCGGCACGAAAGGCCACATTTATGTACCTGCCCCCTGGTGGAAAACAGAAAGCTTCGAGATATGCCTCGAGAATCCGGCACTCAACAAAAAACACTTCACCCGCTTTGCAGATGACGGGCTGAGATACGAATTAGCTGTCTTAGTCAACCTGATTCAACGGGGTGAATACACTTGCAACTATCTCACCAACCAGGAATCCGCTTTCATGGCCCGTCTGATTGAGCAATTTCGCAATCATTTAAATGTCGACCTACTAAGCGATTAAATACCCTTTTTCTCTCTTCCTCTCCCGGCTGACTCAGAAATCATCTCCCGTAGCGATCGATGAAGCCATTGACGGCATCCTCAAACGGCACTTTCTTCACCATTTCTTCCACTGTGTGATGCCAGAAACCAACCTTGGGCGGATAGCTCATGTAGTCTCCATAAATAGACTGCAGAAACCGGCGGGTCTGATTTGGCACCGTGAACTTACAGCCCTCGAACTCCGCCTCTTTCAGAGGGAACACCATTTCATACGGCAGCACAATCTGCTTGGTGAAAACAGCAAGTGGCGAAAGAAAAATCATAGGTGACAACTCCTCTGATAAAGATGGCTCAGATTTTAATATATCACGCTGGAGTTTCTCCTGCAATTCCGCATCTGAGCATGTCATATGACCACTCACCATAAATGTGTGTTTCCCGAACTCATGCAGATCATGTAATAACGCACTACGATTTGCTTCTGTATATGGTTTGCAATAGGGGTGGTACGGTGTAATATCCAGATTGAGCGGAGTCCCTTTATATCCTAACTGGATAAACGCATGAGCCCCCCAGGTAAAACCTTCATCTTTCGGAAACATCACGGGTAATAAATCGAGAAGCCTCTCATAGTCTGTACGCATCATGCTCACATCCAAATCGTCATCCCACGGAATAAAACCCTTGTGACGCACAGCTCCAAGCAACGTACCAAAGTCCAGCCAGTATCTCAGTCCATGTTCCTGACACCGGCGGGCAAACAACTGCAGCAACACCGAGTTACCATCCTGCAATAATCTCAATTTTCCGGTTGCCGGAGGAATTTGATTTATCGGCATATTGAATGTCAATATATTGCGAATATCCTCCAATTTCGCTTCAAGACTCTCTGCCTTCCGCTTTCTTCTTTTTGCCAAATGTTGCTGTATTTTTTTTCGAACAAAATAAGGCAGGTATCGAGCTATCAGAAAGCGCAGTCGAGACTTTTTCATATTGGTCAGATGATTTCTTCTTATCGGGATATATCACGCCCCAATCCGTGGAGCAGTCTATCGTATTTTACGTGCGATGTACAGACAATAGTCAGAAAGTATTCATTTTTTTGGTAAAAGAGATACAAGAAGTGAACAACATGTTAAGCTGTTTCCTCGAATTGCAATACAAACTTTTCAGAATGTGGGCATTAGAAAATATCGCACGTAAAAAGCGATATACTCCCGCCGGGTATGGTAAAGAAAATTCACTATTGCTGGTTTGGGGGGGATATGCCAGACTCAGTAAAACGAAATGTTGAACATTGGGCAAAACTGAACCCAGATTTTGAAATATGCGAATGGAATGAGTCAAATGTCGATATCAATAAGTTTGAATTCGGACGCAAGGCAGCAAAATGCGGAAAATGGGGCTTTCTTGCCGATATTGTGAGGCTCGAGAAACTCATTGAACAAGGCGGCGTTTATCTGGATGCTGACGTTGAACTTATTCGTCCCTTTACCCCCTTCATCGAAGAAGAAAAACTCATTATGGGCTATATGTATGACTGCGCATTAGGAACAGCTGTACTATATTCGCCTCCCGGGCATCCCTATCTGAAGGACATTCTGCACTCCTACCACCATATCAAGCCTGATGCCTGTCCTGTGAATAACACTATCTTCACGGCTTTTTTCATCAACCAAGTCCAAAATTTCCTACTCAATGGCCGAGAATGGGAAAATGAGCTGTGCCATATCTACCCAAAGGAAACGTTCGAACAGCCTGCATTTATCAGAACACATGGGATGAGCATTCACCATTGCTGCGGATCGTGGAGAAAGGCGTTCAACTCTCAGTTTTCTTTTTTTCCGAATTCAAATATATTGAAGCATGCCTTCAAATGGGCATCGCGTAAGTGGCGCACATGGCAGGCTCTGCAGGACAATGAGTTTACCACCTGTTACAAAGCAGCTTTAAAGAACAAGCCGATACGTTATGACACCTCTTTCTGTTACACCAGAGAGAACCCATACAAATAAATCTCTGTTCCGCCAACTATTTCCATGTCTGCATTAAAGAGATTCGTTCATTTTTTTACATCTCATTTTCCAGCAGGACTGCGAGAATTGCTTATCTGTTGGTATAACAGACACGCTGTCCATTTCTTTTACGACACTACGGGGCTTAAAGACTTACTACCTGAAATCCTGTTTCACAAATATACCAGTAAACAAGCATATCGGCAAAGAGTCAGACAACTCCATAAAATTCGGCAAAAGGAGGTTATCAACGTTATTTTCCAGATATGGAACCTGAGCAAATGGAAATGCGATAGTGTCTACAAAGCTATGGAAAAGCATCCTCGCTTTCGCCCCGTAATTTGGATTCTGGACGAGCACGGAGCTTCTGCAGATGAAAAACTGGTCATGCGAAACAAGATTATTACAGCATGCCAAGAACATGGTTACACCTATACGCAAGCCGCAGACTGGAGCGAATTAGACAGCGAAGTTTCTCCCGATATCATCTTCATACAGGATTTTTATGTCCAGAGCACGAATATGAACGATGCTACCAAGAACCGATTATTTTGTTCTGTTCGCTACTGTTTTGCAAATACCAATATGAAGAGGTCTGTAAACTTCTTCATGCTTCATATTTCTCTTTTCCTATTTCTTGAAAATGAATCCGTTGCCCGGGAAGCGAGACCTCACGTCATTCATCATGGCCATAATTTCTCTGTAACTGGGCACCCCATTGTTGATGCATTAATGGAACGCACCCCGACGGAAACCTCTGTCTGGAAAACGCAATCGTATTCTAAGAAGAAAATCATATGGGCGCCGCATTGGACAATTAACGACGATGGACCAGCTTTCAATTCAGCAACCTTCCTGCAATATGCGGAACCAATGTGCACATTGGCTCAAAAATATGCAGATAAGCTACAAATTGCATTCAAACCGCACCCAACGCTCTACCGCGTTTTATGCAAACATCCGGAATGGGGAAAGGAAAAGACGGATGCATACTATGCCTGGTGGGAAAAACAGCCCAACACACAGCTTGAAACAGGCGAATACAAGGCTCTCTTCCAGCAATCAGATGCCATGATTCATGACAGCGGCTCGTTCATTCTGGAATACCTGCTTATGGACAAGCCCTGCATGTACTTAAGCCGCGCCATTGAATTCCCCAACTTCAATGAAATGAACAAAGAAGCGCTCAAGTGCTATCACATAGGCAAAGGAGAGAAAGATATAGAGACATTCATCCAACAGCAGATATTAGAAAGCAAAGATATTTATCTTCACCAAAGGCAAAATTTTGTAAAAGAATATCTGCTTCCACCCAATGGAAAGAGCGCTGCTGAGAATATCATTGATGCTATTCTTGAGGGCTGATTTCATCTTCCTCCAAGTTACCTACACAACTTGATATGCACCCATAATGCATAACAGAGCTGTGAATAAACACCGGAATCTATACAGGAACATTGATTCTATCACCCCTCATAAAGAGCGATAACATGAAATCACTCAAAGTTACTCGGGAGGGGGTATAGGCCCCGACATGATAAAGATGCTAAAAGCTTCTTTGCTGAACCTAATCTGAGATTAGCTCTTTTCAGAAACGAATTGCATCAACACCTTCAGAATAATCTTCCATGACCCTGACAATGGCTTCAGAGATGGATGTTGCTATGTTGAGATGCTGCTTTTTCTCTATTGCTCGTACGAAAGCCAGAATTTCATAGCGGATTCCTTCGCCATCCAGCTGGTAGAAGTAACGGCGGTTTTCCTGCTGATTTTCAAAACGGACTTCAAAATACTCCGTTTTCCACCAAGGTGCCGGCACGTATACGTAACCCTTGGTACCAGAAATGACTAAATGACTTTCGCTTTTAATTCCTTTACCGACCAACAGAGATGCTACCGCCCCGGGATAAATGAATGTCAGTTTGCTGAACTCGTCAAAAAGGTTCTCTTCATCACCCATTTTTGATACAATCAGCTTACTGTTATACTCTGTGCCTAACAGCTGAAAAACAGGCAGCAGTGCAGTGGGTGACCAGGCGGTCATACTATTCCAGGTAAGCGCCAAAGATGCCTTATCGGAATAATCAATCTCCTGCAGGCTGGTGCATGCCGCTTCAATGGAGACAATATCGCCTATTTTTCCGCTTTTTGCAAGAAGAACCAGACGATTGTACGCAGTTGAATACGCTGTTTTAATTCCCTCGCTGAGCACACACCCCTGCCGCCTTGCAAGCACTTGCAATTCCTCACAATGGCACATTTTCATCGCCATAGGCGATTCATACAGCACGTGAATCCCCTTCTCCAGCGCAGCCTTGATATGCCTGTAGTGCTTGCTTGGGTGAGACAGGATGTACACCGCATCGACATGCTCCAAGAGGTCGAGATAATTATCAGTAATAAACGGAACTTCTGCAAGCTTATTATCCAGATTCTCACGCATTTTTGTGCAGACCCCCACAATACGGATACCATTCACATGGGCACTCTCTGCAGCAAATTTGTTGATTACTTTTGATTCTCCTACAAGCCCAACCCGCAGCTCTGACTTCTGTGAGCGAAGTTCTGTGCTGGAAACCCCCTGCGTGCGTTCCAGATATACCACCTTGCAAAACTCATTCAAGTAATCAAACTGGCCGACCCAATCGCTACCCACAGTAAAAATGTCAGCCTCGAATCGCTGGATATCGTCTATCTTCTGCCCCTCATATTCTTCGACAATAATTTCATCTGCCAACCCGGTAGCCCGAACAGCCTCGATACGTTCGATAAGAGTCTGCTGCACATTGATTTTACCTCGTTTCCTGTCAAAATCATCTGCAGTTATCCCTACAATCAGGTAATCTCCAAGAGCCTTGGCGCGCTCCAGCAGTTTGATGTGGCCGTAGTGCAATAAATCGTACGTTCCGTATGTGATTACCTTTGTCATAAGCATTAGATAATTCCGCGTTTCTGCAACTCAAGGAAAGCGTTCACCAAGGTTGTATTGTCCTCAGGTGTAAGAGCCCCTATATGCCCTACGCGAAAAACGGAATCCTTCAATTCTCCACCATTAGGACATACCCAGATACCATATTCGTCCTTCAAAATCACAAAAATGTCATTAGCGGAGGCTGTCGAAGGATGCAGCGGTGTCACAGCATTGGACATACTTTCTGAACAGATTTCAAATGGCAGACCTACAATCTTACGTCGGAAATCGTCTGCAATAGCTGAAATTCTGGCAGTTTCAGCTGCCACGCCTCCACGCGCTTTAATCTCTCGAAGCCGGCAATTTATCTGGCGTAATGTTCCCACAGCCGGTGTATACGGAGTCTGTCCCCGCTCACCATTTTTCAAAGCAGATTTCAAATCCAGATACATGCATTTGACTGGGGTGCTATTCACTCGATCAATCGCTGCCGGACTCATCACAATAATGGATACACCGGGAGGGCATGCCAGAGCCTTCTGAGAACCAGTAATCATTACATCGGCACCAAGTCCAGCCATGTCAAATTCATCTGCCAGGAAGGAACTGATGGCATCCACAGCAAGGAATAAATGATTGCGCTTACAGAAGTCGGCAATCATATCAATATCATAACGCACACCGGTAGAGGTTTCATGAACATTTACCAGAAATGCCGTATATCCGCAGTTTTCATACGAGACCAGGTGCTCAGCTCTGAGCGCTTTCCCATATTCCAGTCGAATTTCTGTATGCGGGATCTGGTGTAATTGCAGCATTTCAACAAACCGCTGACCGAAGCTGCCGCCATTTACCACCAGCACTTTATCCTGACTGGTCAGCATATTCATGACAACAGCTTCCATACCAGCCGTGCCAGAACCGGTCATAAAAGCAACCCGGGCCCCTTCCGGCGCTTTTGAGAACTCTAACATCAGTTTTTCATTTTCCAACATCACTGCCGAAAACTCCGGCGTTCGGAAATAAGGAACCTGCTCCACACCTATCTTCAGTACTGCGGAACTGGATTGAACGGGCCCGACTGTAAAATTAAGCATAGTTTATTTAATGGAAGTAATTTTTAAATGATGCAATATATTCCAAAGCCACACCTTCTGTCTGTTCCCCCAGACATACTTCTGCCAAAGCAATTTCACTGTTGGCTTCTTAGCCCATTTCTTATTGATAGTCTGATAATCACAAGCCCTCAAATCTGCCATGCATGCATCTCGCAAAGGATTGGACGCAATATGCGAACGCATCGGACCCTGATACTTCAATGCTGTTTCGAAACTTAATTCACGTCCATGCATATACTGCTGCGCAATCTGCCACACAGCCTTACCTTGAGCACTATTGCAAACAACAAGCGACGAGCCCCCATTTCGGCCATATAAATCAGGGCAATACAAATGAACTCCCCACAAATCTCCCAAAGTAATGTCTGCATTTCGCTCTGCAGCAGCAAACGGACATTCGTAACATGACGGGCGGCTCATCAAATGACTCAGCCAAATTGACCAGAATGGATTAAGCCATCGATCCACCTTCAGCACTCTCCCGTTGTTCATCACCGTGTGCATTACCTCAAAATCCCATTTACCAGGTGTAATCCTATCCTTTGATTTCAAAGGTGCAGAATCCGTATAGCGATAGTCTAAATCCCGTATTGAAGATTTATACTTATCCTGAAGATATGCATCATATTTTCTTACGTACAGAGGTGACGGTACCCCCTCACAAACAACCTCCACCATTAAGAGATTTTCATACGATTTGTTTCTCAGGAAAGACTTTAAAGCGGCTATATGGCATGGAGTCCCCGAAAAAAGCACTTTTCTCCCTTCCCTTAGGAACTTCTTGGTATCGAAATAGGCTGTCCCTATCTGGCTCTGTGAATACTTGGATTTCCTGAACTTACCTAGTGCCTTCTTATCCGTTATATATTCATGGCGTACATTCAGTCCATCTGCGACTGCGCCGAAAATGACATAGTTATCATCGCACCAGGCATCGACAATTGCAGAAAAGCCCCCGCCGGAAGTACTTTCGGCCCGGACTTCTGCATCCTTATGATAACCACCATATACTGATTTTTCCTCGTGAAAACGCTCCGGTGGATTTGAGTGAGGGCAAACCTTCCTGCACAACCCGCAATGGATACAAAGGGAGTCATCAATTCGAGGATAACGGAAGCCCTCATCATCCTCTACCATGGTAATGGCTTTCCTGCTGCACGCCTGCACACAGGCTTCACAGCCGTAACACGAAGTCTTAATTTCAGAATCCAAATAACAGACAGACATGTTAATCAGCACAGCTAGAAATCCAAAGCAGCACGCAGATATTCCAGAGAAGCCTCTCTCTTTTCATCAACACGTGCATGCACTAAATCATAATCTATGTCAGCATCAATGATTTCCTCACCAGTTACAACCTTTCGGTCAGGAATGCCGAGTAGTTCCAGCACTTCATCAATTTTGGTATCACATTGCTCACGCGAGAAAACAACAAATGGCCGGCGGTAATGAACTGCTACAATCACGCCATGGAATGAGTTGGTGACAACCATTTCTGCATGATGAACCAAGGAAAGGAACTCTTCCACCCCGGCCTCGTAGAACATACGGTGTTTGTCTGCATTGGTCGCACGCAGGCTGATATCTATAACCTTACAGCCCATTTCCTTTGCTTTCCTATCCGCATACTCGAACATTTTTTTGTTATAGCGGCGGGCATATAGCAATATATAACGCTCGACCTCTTGTCTGGGAGCCTCAATGCGTTGAAAATCTTCCACGCTAAGCAACAGGGTGGGGTCAAGCACCTTTTCTAAGCGCACACTTACCCGTTCCCTTATATAGGGAAGCATTCCGCTCTCGCGAATGCCGATAGCCTTGAAATTTTGCAGACGAGAGTCTAACAATGCATAGGTTTCTTCTGTGAAATGAGAATCTCCAAAGCTTGCAGCATAAGAAATGGTATGTCCATTTTTCATGCAAGGAAAATTGGCATAATAGCCGTCATCAATACCAAATTCATCCACACAGAAGATAGTATCGCTTCCACACACGTAGGCATCCAGCTTTTCATCGGCATCGACCTCATTAAATGACTGTGAAAAATATTTCCTGGAACTGCGATTGAAGCGTTCGGTGTAAAAACGTTCAAATTTCTCATAATTCACGCGAATGGCCGGCAAACTCAACTCGCACTGTCTGCGAGCCTCCGCATCTGTATCCCACATATTCCTCATGGGGTCCAGAGGATTTTTATCACGCAGTATGTCCGGACAATAATCTATGAGTACTGGCTCATAGCCGAGTTTACGCAGAGTTTCACTCAAAGCCCATGATTGCAATGCTGAACCATAATTGGTAAAATTACAGTTAATGTTATAACTGACAATTCCTACGCGAAGTTTCATAAGTAACAGGCAGTTTTATCCCCTCCTCAGACTCGCAGAATATTACCCATTTTATCTCTGTTTGTCAATAAATATCACCTTTTTAACTCGAATTAAGACAAAGTTGACGTATTACAGAAGCTGCATCCCGTATTGCCTCAAAAAAAACAGTCACCGAAAAGTGGATGCCTCAAAATTGCGGTCACCGAAACTTCAACCTTGTCCATCCATCCGGCCTTATATGCAGTTTCTGTTCGTCAGTCGGGATTTCCCCTCGAACTTCCTTTTCCACGGTTCGTTACCTCCCCGCAGTTGCTTCGTGCCCGCCCCACGGGCACTCACCCCGCTGGGGCAAACACTATCGCGTTTGGCTAATCAGCCTTACAGCCGTCGGCTGCTTTGTTCTTCAGGTCTGGGATTCCGCAGCATCGCGGCTCCGCGTTGACTTTCACCGCAGTGCGCATATCGCGTCGGTCGTACAGAGTAAAAAGCCCTTTCCGC
>JAFXDR010000052.1 GCA_017521145.1 Akkermansia sp.
CCCCAATGCCGACAATGGCGGACGCATTGGCACCAAGAACATGAACGATGAAGATTCCGAGCTCTACACCCGCTGTGTGCAGCTGGTGGTCACCGAGCGCAAGGCCAGCACTTCATTGCTTCAGCGCCGCTTCAGCATTGGATACGGCCGCGCTGCCAAGATTATGGACATGATGGAGGAGAATGGTGTTATCTCCGCCCCCTCCGGCGCCACCCGCGCCCGCGAGGTGCTCGTGGATGCGTAAGTAAACAGAACATCTACCTATGAATAATTCCCTGATACAAGATATTCGACGATACGTTATTGATAATATCGGAGCTTTTCATCAAGCTCGTTTATATAATCTCAATAGATTAAAACTCAAGAAAGTAATTGCTCACAAAAATCCTTATCTTTTTAGAGCGAAAAATGCAGATACTGCAGAATTTATTGTGCGGAGTATTGTGGATGCGTTTCTTTCGTCCGGAGAGGAAACAATTTTCGGAGACTGGCTTGAGGGGTTGGCTATATATATATGCCATCGGGTGTATGGTGGTCGAAAGTCTAGTGCAAGGGGCGTTGATTTGGAGTTCGATAAAGAAGGGTGTCATTATCTGGTGTCTATCAAATCCGGACCTAATTGGGGTAACAGTAGTCAGATAAAAAAACTTACTGAGGAGTTCAAATCAGCGAAGATTACGTTGCGAACGAGTCGTCACCGTATGAATATCGTAGCAGTTAATGGCTGCTGTTATGGGAGAGATAAATTCCCAGATAAAGGTGATTATTTCAAGTATTGTGGCCAGGATTTTTGGGCTTTCATCTCAGGGGAAGAAGATTTGTATACTGAGTTGATTGAACCTTTGGCAGCGCAGGCAAAAGAAAGAAACGATGAATTCTCGCAACAATACTCAAGAAAAATAAATTTGTTTGTCAGGGAGTTCATTGATGAATTTTGCCGTGCGGATGGAAGCATTGATTGGGAAAAGATTGTGGTTTTCAATTCTGGAAGACGATAGTATGCGTACTAAATCGAAAATCAATTATCCCACAATTTCTACATTTTCCGGTGCAATGGGAATGGATAACGGCTTGGAAAAAGCTGGTTTTGACATTCGTTTGGCTGTTGAGATTGAGAAAGCGATGTGTGATACCATTCGCTTAAATAAGCCTGCATTGCCTTTAATTTCTGATGATATCCGAAATTACAGTGGTGATGAACTCTTAAAACGTGCAGGTTTGAGGCCGGGCGAGTTGTTTCTTTTGTGTGGCGGCCCTCCATGCCAGGCTTTCAGTACGGCAGGTAAACGACGTGGTCTGGATGATGAACGAGGAAATGTTTTTTTGAAATTCATATCCTTGATCGGAGAGTTGCGTCCTAAGTATTTCCTGATAGAAAACGTTCGCGGTCTTTTATCTGCTTCCTATACTCCGCCCAATGCTCGTTCTGGCTATATTGCAGAAAAAGGGAGTGCTTTAGCATATTTGTTGAACCAGATTGAGGAAATTGGATATTCGTATAGCTTTACTCTATATGATGCTGCGAATTATGGCGTTCCGCAGCGTAGAGAACGTGTAGTAATCATTGGATCGAGAGAAAATTACCGCATTCCTCTGGTTCCCCCAACTCATAACGAACATGGAACAGGTGGCCTGAAACCGTGGGTTTCATTGAGAAACGCCATAGAAAACGTGAAGTCGTGTACAGCTGGTGTAATTCCTGCTCGTCGACGAAAGTTTTACGAGTATTTGTCAGCTGGGCAGAATTGGAAGGATTTACCCGAATCATTGCAAAAGGAAGCGATGGGTAAATCGTACGCATTACAAGGAGGGAAAACCGGTTTTTACAGACGTTTGTCCTGGGACAAACCCTCGCCTACTTTAGTAACATGCCCCACAATGCCTGCTACTGAATTGTGCCATCCTGATGAGATTCGCCCCCTTTCTATTGAGGAGTATGCTCGTATACAGATGTTTCCCGAAACCTGGAAGTTCTCTGGAAATCTTGGTGCTATATACAAACAAATTGGCAATGCTGTTCCCGTGGGATTAGCAGAGGCTATAGGTAAGCATATTCTGTGGTTTGATTCTCTTTCTGAAGAACAGAAGAAGGAGGTTTGTGCGGCTCCGATAGAGTTATCTAATCAGTACTCCCGTTATAAGGGAACAACTGATAGGGATTTTGTGCAGCAGTTGATTAAGTTTAAGCAAAACTGCGTATCTTCTTGGGATTTGATTTTATGTGGAGAGTCAGGAGATGGCGGAATACCTCAGGATTAATGAGCTATGGTGGTCATGTAACTCTTTTTCCTTTTATTCCATGGATAGAGAGTCAAGCCTATTGAACAGGATAGCCTTTAGTTGGTTCGCTTTTCCTCCCATTCGGGCAGCTCGTGGCCGATGAGCCAGGGGGTGTATTCGGCGGGAATAGGGGATTGGATGGCGATGCGGCGGCCATCTGCCGGGTGGTTGAAGGCGAGGCGCCAGGCGTGCAGCATCAGGCGTCCGGGTCTGGCTTTCTGCCGCTGCGGGTGGGCGTAGATGGGATCGCCGATGAGGGGGTGCCCCAGGTGCAGCATGTGCACGCGGATCTGGTGGGTGCGCCCGGTGTGCAGGGTACACATGACCAGTGAGGAATCCGTAGCAGCATCGTAATGCAGCACCTCCCAGTCGGTGATGGCCGGTTTGCCGCTGCCCGGGTTCACAACGGCCATTTTCAGGCGGTTGACCGGGTGACGGCCAATATTGGTGAAGACGGTTCCTTTGGGCTCTTTCGGGCAGCCTTGCACCACGGCCAGATAGATTTTGCCCGTGTCGCGCTCGGCAAACTGGGTGGTGAGGGAGAGGTGGGCCTGGTCATTCTTGGCCACTACAATGCAGCCGCTGGTGTCCTTATCCAGGCGGTGGACGATACCGGGGCGCTCCACGCCGCCTATGCCGGATAAATCGCCACAGTGGAAGAGCACAGCGTTCACCAGTGTTCCATCCGGGTTGCCGGCGGCGGGGTGTACCACCATACCGCTTTCCTTATCAATGACGATGACATGCTTATCCTCGTAGAGTACGGAGAGGGGGATATCCTGCGGCTGGGCTTCGGCGGGTTCCGGCTCAGGGATGTTGACCTCGATGCGCATATTGCGCTCTACCGGTGTCTTAGCCTTGGTAGCCTTGCCATTGACGGTGATTTCACCTTCTTTGATGAGTGCCTGAATACGGGCGCGGGAAAGTTCCGGCAACTGGGCTGCCAGATACTGGTCGAGACGGGTGCCGAGCTGGTCTTCTACAATGATGAGCATGGTTACATGCCGGTGGGGTTATCGATGAACACCGTGGGCAGGCCGAACTGCGAGGCAAGCAGCTCGCCCAGGGCTTTCACGCCGAATGTTTCGGTGGCGTAGTGCCCGGCAAAGAGAATGTTTACACCCATGTCCTGCGCTGCGTTGCTTACCCAGTGGTTTTCTTCGCCCGTGAGGTAGGTGCCGTAGCCCTTGGCGTGCATCTGGTAAATCTCTTCACCGCCACCACCGCTGCACAGGGCAATGCGCCCGGCGGGCAGGGTGCCATTGTGCACAATGCCTGTGACGGGAGCCCCGGTAATTTCTGCGTACCTGGTGCGCAGCTCATCCACTGTGCCGGGGAAAATGCCGGAAAGCCCGATGAGGGTGCCGTGGTAGTCCACTTCCGGCTGCACTTCCTGCAGGCCGAGTGCCTTGGCAATGCCGGCGTTGTTGCCCAGGGTGGGGTGCATATCCAGGGGCAGGTGGGCAGAATAGATAGCCAGGTTGTTGTTCAGGCAGCTCTGGAGCTTCTGCTTCCACCAGCCCTTGACCGGCTGCAAGCCACACCAGAAAATGCCGTGGTGCAGCACCAGCAGGTCAGCCCCGGCGGCAATGGCATCATCAATGCTCTTTTGCGAGCCGTCCACTGCCAGTGCCACTTTGCTTACGCTGCCGTTGTTTTCTACCTGCAGGCCGTTCATGGCCACGGAGGCATCCCGGATTTCGGCGATGCGCAGCGTGGAATCCAGCAGGGTGACTATATCAGAAAGGGGGGTACTCATGGTGGGGTTATTCTGCGTTGCCGGGGTAGACTGTGCGGTTGGCAATTTCCATGTTCAGGCGCTTGTTGAACTCGCTGGCCATATCGTAGCCGCTATCGCGCAGGTAGCGGCCCAGGGCGGCGACTTCCACCAGACGGCACATATCACGCCCCGGTGCCACGGGCAGGTTCAGGTGTTCCACCTCGACACCCAGGATGTTGATGTATTTGTGCTCCAGGCCCAGGCGTTCCATTTCGGTCATTTCTCCGCTGAAGAGGTTGATGACCAGGTCAATGCGTTTTTCCTTGCGGAATGCTTTCAGACCAAAGAGGTTGGTCACATTGATGATGCCCAGCCCGCGGATTTCGATGAACCCGCTGCTGAGCTTCGGCGCTGTGGCAATGAGGTCACCACCCAGGTTGCGGATGCGCACCATGTCATCTGCCACCAGCGAGGAACCGCGTTCCACCAGACCGAGCGAAATTTCGCTCTTGCCCACGCCGCCTTTGCCTGTGATGAGCACCCCCACACCGCGCACGTCCACCATGCAGGCATGCATGGTGGTGCTGTCCGCAAACTCGTTTTCGAGAATGTAGGTGGCGCGGTTCACGAAGTCCATGGTGAGCAGCGCCGTACGGAAGACGCAGAGGTTGTAGCGGTCGGCAATGGCCAGCACGTCCTCCGGCACATCCACCCCGCGGGCGAAGATGAGGCAGGGGGCATCCAGACTGCAGATGTGGTCGAGGCGAGATTCCCGCTCCTCCGGGGTCATGGTGCCCAGATAGGCCATTTCTGCTGCCCCGAATACCTGGATGCGCTCATGGGCAAAGTAGCCGAAATACCCCGCCAGTGCCAGACCCGGGCGGTTGAATGCCGCCTGGACAATCGGGCGCGACATGCCCAGCGGTGTATTGAGCAGCTGCATTTCGAGCGTGCTGCGGTATTTTTCGTAAAACCGGCTCACCGGCACCTGTTCCACCTTGCGGACTATGGGCTTTTTCATCTGCTGCGTATTCTACATGATGACCTGGCAGTTGGTCAAGGTAAATATCTTGTGTACAAACTGCGCGAAATTGACACATTTAGGATTCTGAATCCAACATTCAGAATCACTATTACACCTCATCAGCCAGCAGGCCCTGAAGCTGGCGGTGGGCATAGTGCAGACGGGAGCGCAGCGTGCCCTCCGAGATATTAATCATCCTGGCAATCTGGGGGTAGGAAAGCCCCTGGATATCGCAGAGGTTCACCACTTCCTGGTGGGCAGGGGAAAGCTGGGCAATAGCTCGTGCCAGTTTGCCGCGCAGATCTTTTACCTGGGCTTTGCGGACGGGGTCGGCTTCCAGATTGGCATCGGCCAGTTCGCTGTCTTTTTCCAGCGGGTTGCCTTTTTCATCGTTATCCAGGCTGTAGCTGCGTTCGCGTTTGCGTTTGCGCAGGTGGTTGCGGGCATTGTTCAGGGCAATGGAGTAGAGCCAGGTGTAGAATGAGCTGTTGCCTTTGAAATAACGGAGCGAATGGAAAGCTTTGAGGAAAGATTCCTGCGCCACATCGTAGGCATCGGCCTCGCTGTTGAGCATCTGGATGAGCATGGCATTCAGTTTCCGACTGTGCCGGCGGATGAGCTCATCGTAGGCACGTGTCTTGCCCTTGAGCGTAAGGGCGATGAGCTCCTCATCCGGCAGGTCTGAAAACGATTCTCTGAAAGAGGCTGTCATAATAACTGGGCATAGGGTGGGTCGGGAAAGAAGCCGGGAGGGAGGGGCGCCCTCCCGGCTGGCTTGCTATATCTTACAGTACCAGTTCACCGGCTGTGCCGTGTGTTTTCTCGTACCAGTTGATATAGGTCTTGTTGATGAGCGTGTAACCGCCCGGTGTGGGATAGTGACCACTGAAATACCAGTCGCCGCAGGGGGCTTCAATGGCATTGTGCAGACCTTCCAGGGACTGGTAGATGCACTGAATCTCACAGGGGGAATTATCCGGCGTGACCAGTCGGGAAATTTCGGCGGTTATTTCATCTTCCGTAAGGGCGCTGTAGATGCGGCGCACCGGGTTGGTGCGTTTTTCCACTGGGAGGGTGAGCTGGTAGCGGCATTCGTTGTAGACATCGGTGATGATGTTGGCAAGCCCCTTGCGATGCAGCAGGTTGATGGCTGCAAGGAATGCAACGAATTGCCCCATTTCGCACATGTCGATGCCGTAGAAATCCGGGTAGCGCACCTGGGGTGCAGAGGATACGATGACAATCTTGCGCGCCTTGGTGCGGGAGAGCAGGCTCAGCAGGCTCATCTTGAGCGTAGTACCACGCACGATGGAGTCATCTATGGCAACCAGCACCTCATCTTCGCTAATGGAGCCGTAGGTAAGATCGTATACCATGGAAGCCATTTGCTTGCGGCTGCTGGCTTCGGAGATGAATGTGCGGAGCTTGATGTCCTTGTGGGCGATCTTCTCTGCGCGCGGCCAGCGGCGCAGGATGAGCTCGTTGATGAGTTCTTCGCTCATGGTGCCGTTGCGGAATGCTTCCACCATGGCCTGCGTCACCTTGTTGCGGCGGTAGGCTCGCAAGCCTTCAAGCAAACCGTAGTAGGAAACTTCTGCCGTGTTGGGAATGAACGTGATGGCGGCCTTGGAGAAATCGTTCTTGTCAAGGCTTGCTACCACTTTTTCCGTGAGATTGGCACCCAGTGCCTTACGCTCGCGGTAGATGACCGGGTCGTTACCGCGGGAGGTGTAGACATCCTCAAAGCAGCAGGGGGTGAATTTGCCCGGGCGGGTGTACTCCCTGATGCTGACCTGACCATCGGCCTTCACGAGAATCATATTCGCGGCACCAAGTTCATGCACATCGGACTCTTCCACCTCCATGACACTCATGAGCGGAGCCCGCTCGCTGGCAATGGCGATGAATTCATCAGTCTGGATATAGTAGCAGTGGCGGATGCCGTTCGGGTCGCGCAGGCAGAAGAAATCACCATTGCCTACCGCACCCATGATGACATAGCCGCCGTCCCAGTTGGTGCAGGATTTGCTGATGACATCGAAGAGATTGAGCTCTGCAGAGATAATCTGGGGAATTTCGCGCCCGTCCACATTCTTGTTGCGAAGCTCGCGGTATTTATCGGTGTGCGCTTCATCGAGGTGGTACCCCACTTCTTCAAGAATGGCCTGAGTATTGGCATCGAATACCGGGTGCTGCCCGCGCTCCATGAGCTTTTCGTGCAGCTCTTCCACATTGGTCATGGAGAAATCGCCCTGGAGCATGAGGGTGCGGGTCGGCCAGTTGGAGCGCCGTACGAAGGGGTGGCAGTTGCTTTCTTCGTACTGAACCCCGCTGGAGCCGTAGAGCATATGCCCCATGAGCACTTCACCGCCGAAGTTGAAATTCTTTTTGAAAGAGATGGCATCGCAGCCCTGAACGATACCATTCTTTCGCATCTGGCGCAGATTGCGCTGCTGTGCCGTAAAGAGATCGGTGAGGGCAGAGCCCCCCACCGCTCGCGAACGGTGGATGTAGGGCTCACCCAGAGGCATGTTCAGTTTGATGCAGCCAAAACCGGCTCCGTCCTGGCCGCGGTTCCGCTGCTTCTCCAGCAGGAGAAAGAGTTTGTTGAATGCCCACTCGGGATTCCCGTATTTCTCTTCGAAATAGGAGAGCGGTTTGAGCAGGCGGATTGCAGCAGACATGGTTTTACTTCCTTTCCTGTAAATTATTTGCGCACGCTTACCTTGATGCCCTTGCCCTCACGCATGGTGCCGATGACCGTGCCGCCGGGGCCGGCAGTAAGGGCTTGTTCAACCTGGTCGGGAGAGACAATGGCTACCCAGCCGATACCCATGTTGAAGGTGTGGAAGCGGTCTTCCGCATCAACGAACTGCAGCACCTTCTGGGCGGGTTCGTTGTTCCAGTAGGGGATTTCGAGGTCAGCCCCTTTATCGCCCAGGAAACGCTCCAGGTTTTCGGGCAGGCCACCGCCGGTGATGTGGGCATAGGCCTTGGGGGTGATGCCGAGCTTGCGCATATCGTACACCACGTCATGGTACAGACGGGTGGGGGCGAGCAGGGCGCGCAGCTCCTCATCCGTGAGCAGGTCGGGGTTCTGAGCCAGTACGCGGCGCACGAGGCTCCAGCCGTTGGCATGGAAGCCATCGCTGGGGTAGCCGATGAGGATATCGCCCACGGCCACCTTGGAGGGGTCAATCATCTGGCTCTTTTCAACGCAGCCGATGCTGAACCCGGCCATTTCAACAAGGTTTTCGGGCACCACGCCGGGCATTTCGGCGGTTTCGCCACCGGCCAGGATGCAGTTGCAGCTTTCGAGGTAGTCGCACATGCCGGCCACCAGGCGGGTGATGCGGGGACGTTCAGCCTCCAGATTGGAGATGCCGAGGTAGTCGAGGAACACGAGAGGATCACCACCAGTGGTGAGGATGTCGTTCACGTTCATGGCCACCAGATCCTTGCCGGCGGTTTCGAGCATATCTTTGTCGAAGAGGATTTCGGTCTTGGTACCCACGCCGTCTGTGCCGGTCACGATAACCGGTTCCTTGTAGGAAGACAGGTCGTATGCGGCAGCGAAGAGACCGAAAGCATTGCAGAGCTGACGGTTTTTCTGCGTGCGCTTCACGTGTGCACTGATATCAGAAACAAAAGACTGCGCCTCAATAGTGTCGACGCCGGACTGCTTGTATGTGAGATTGCCGGACATAATAGCTTGGTGCATCGCTCAGATGCGCGCGCATTATACATGAGAACACCCGTTTTGGCAAGCCGTTTCTGCACTCTTTTTCCAACTGATTTACCTGCTTCTGAATGCAGAACGGGTCCGGTGCCGCAGCACCGGACCCGCAGGGGGAAAGGATTGAACTATCAGCGGTTTTTGTGCCGCAGCATGAGCTTGTATTTCACGCGGTCATCCTCGTAGTTGTAATCCACATCGGAGCAGAGCTCGCGGATGATGGAGTTGTTCTCCAGCTCGATGGGATCCACGCCGAAAGGCAGCAGCACTTCCATGCTCATCTCGCGGGTCTGTTCGGAGTAGCGGAAATAGAAATCCACGGTTCCCTTGGCCAGGGGCAGGTTGCGGAAGAGCACGTTGCCGATGAGCTGTGCCTTGCGCATGCTCTCCCGGGTAAGGAAGTACTTGTTGCAATAGGCCTGCCACTCGGATTTGAGCAGGTAGCGGTCGTAGTCCGGGCTGTGGAACTGGAAGTGGAAATCGCGGATACGGTTCACAAACACGCGGGTGCGCTCCCGCTTGGGGTGCTCGAAGATTTCTTCCGGCGTGCCTTCTTCGTAGATGATTCCCTTGTCCATATAGACCACGCGGGTGCTTACATCGCGGGCAAAGCTCATTTCGTGGGTCACGATGGCCATGGTCATACCCTGGCGGGCCAGCGCGCGGATAACGGAGAGCACCTCGCTCACCATGGTGGGGTCAAGCGCGGAGGTCGGTTCATCGAACAGGATGATTTCGGGTTCCATGGAGAGGCTGCGGGCAATGGCTGCGCGCTGCTTCTGACCACCGCTGAGTTCATCGGGCATAGCGTGGGCCTTTTCTGCCATACCCACGAGCTTGAGCAGCTCCATGGCCTTGGTTTCGGCTTCCTTGCGGCTCTTGCCCAGCAGTTTCACCGGGCCGATGCACACGTTGTCCAGCACGGAAAGGTGGTTGAACAGGTTGAAGGACTGGAACACCATGCCCATTTTCTGGCGTAGTTTTGAGGTGTTGACCCGTCCGTTGAGAACCTCCTGACCATCGATGATGATGCTGCCGCCGGTGGGCTGCTCCAGCAGGTTGAGGCAGCGCAGGAAAGTGCTTTTGCCAGTGCCTGAGGGGCCGATGATGGAGATAACCTCGCCGCATTTGATGTTCAGGTTGACATCGGTCAGCACATCTACCTTGCCGAAGCTCTTCTGAAGGTGTATGATTTGGATCATCGTCTTGATAAAGGGGATTAACGTTCAGAACAATCAGCAGACTTTATTGCCGATGCGGTCGAGAATGTAGGTGAAGAGCCATGCAATCAGGAAGTACATGAGTGCCACCATGAGCAGGGGGAAGAAGGGGTCGAAGGTGCGCCCGCGGATGATGTAGGAAGCGCGGGTGAGGTCGGCCACGGCCACGTATCCCACAATGGAGGTGTTCTTGATGAGGGAAATCAATTCCCCCTTGTAGACTGGCAGCACGCGGCGTACGGCCTGCGGCAGTACAATGTAGCAGAAAGTGCGCACCGGGGAGAACCCCAGCGCAATGCCGGCTTCGGTCTGCCCCTTATCAATACTGCTGATGGAGGTGCGGAACATCTCGCTCACGTAGGCCGCAAAGTTCATGGCAAAGGTGATGATGGCCACCGGCGTGTTGTCGAACTGGGTGAATGCCACATAGCACATCATCATGAGCAGCACCAGCACGGGGGTGCCGCGCATCACATCAATGTAGATTTTGGCCAGGGTGCTGCAAAGTTTGCAGCGGCTCATGCGCATGTAGCAGATGAATGCACCCAGGATGGTACCCAGCAGGGCGGAGAAGAAGGAAATGTGGATGGTGACCTTCAGACCGTCCCACAGGAGCATGTAGCGGCGCTCTTCAATGATGTTGCGGTAGAAACTGCGCTTGATGCTGCCCCAGATGCCGAGAATCTGCGGTCCTTCATTGCCGGTGATGATGGAGGCATCCGCATTTTTGGTGAGCACTGCCACGCGGGAGTGGCTGTCATAGTACGGCTCGGAGAAAAGCACGCTTTCAGCGCGTTCTTCCGTGATGAGGATGCCGGAGGCGGCCATATCGGCCTTGCCGGTGGTGGTGGAGGCAATGAGGGAGTCGTATTCCATCTCCACAATTTCTACCGGGCGGTTGATGTAGACGGAAAAACGCTGAATGAGCTCGGCATCGAAGCCGGCAATTTTTTCATTTTTGATGAAGACAATGGGTTCCGTGCAGGGTTCCATGGCCACTCGGATGGGTTTCCCTTTCCTGGGCAGGGGCAGATCCGGCATTTCGGCGGTGTCGAAATGCTTGATCCAGCGCTCCATGATGGGTTGGAGCTCTCCCTTTTCTCTCAGCTGCCGGATAAAGGCGTTGAATTGCTCGCAGAGCTCGGCGTTATGCTTACCGAAGACCACACCCATCTTGCAGGGCGGCACGGGGCTGTCCGGCAGGATGGTCACCCCCTCTGTCTTGCGTACCAGGGCGTAGCAGATAACATCGTCCATGATGGCGCCGTCGCACTTCTCCTGCTGCAGGGAGAGCATCATATCAGCCTCGGTATCAAAGCGGTCGAGCTTGATATCCGGGTAGTGTTCCTCCACAAAAATATCCTGCACGGTGGATGAGGGAACAGCCAGGATGCGCCCGCGCAAATCCTCAAAGCAGGCAATTTTATCGCTTGCTTTCTGCTTGGGTTCAGCGGAGGATTCCGCCTCACCAGCCGCCTGAGCGGGAATCAGAAGAATGAGGAGAAAAGCAACCAGAGTTGCTGCAATATGAAAGCATTTGTTCATGATGTAGCACCCGGGGGTGTATTGCCCCGCGCGCGGATTGTAACACAGCTACCTGATATTGCAAGCTAAATATTGTCGGCCAAGGCAGTTTGCAGTCGGGGGAGGAGTGCAGGGAAGCAATTTGAACCCATACCCCTGAAAAGGAAGTCACCTGGAGGCTTTGCAGCCCCCAGGTGCCCAACTACCCTATGAATCGGACCCTTTCGAGCCCGGGAACCAATTTTACGTCCGGTCCCGGAGACGAGCTCAATATATCTGATTTTTCGTATTGCGTCAAGTGTAAATCTAAAAATTAGTTGATTTTTTTATTCCGCTGACCAGCAGAATAAAAAACACCGGAGCCGCAGAGCTCCGGTGTCTGGTTGATGAAAGCTTGAAAGTCAGCGGTTTATTCAGCCCAGGTGAGTACCACCTTGCCGGATTTGCCGGAGGCCATCACCTCGAATCCCTGCTTGAAATCGGTGTAGTGCAGGCGGTGGGTGATGATGGGGGAGACATCGAGCCCGGAGCGCAGCATGGCATCCATCTTCTGCCAGGTGCCGAACATTTCGCGGCCGTAGATGCCTTTCATCTTGAGCCCCTTCCACACGAAGGTGTTCCAATCGATGCCGGAGCCGCCGGGCTGGATGCCGAGCAGGGAGATATTGGCACCGTAGGCGGAGTGGGTGATGATGTCCTTGAGGCAGGCGGGGGCACCGCTCATTTCAAGGCACACGCCGTAACCTTCGGTGATTTCGAGGTCTTCGCGGGCTGCGGCAATGCTGTCGCCGGAAATGACATTGACGGTGCGGTCAGCACCCATAGTCTTGGCCAGGGCCAGTTTGTAGTCGCTCACGTCAGTGATGGTGACGGTGCGGGCACCGGCTTTCTTGCACACGGCCGCCGCCATGGAGCCGATGAGCCCGGCACCGGTGATGAGCACGTCCTCGCCCACGAGGTCCCAGGAAAGGGCGGTGTGGGTGGCATTACCCAGCGGGTCAAGGATGGAGGCAATCTCCATGGGCATATCCTTGTGGATGCGGATAACGTTGCTCTGGGGGATGGAAAGGTATTCGGCAAAGCAGCCGGGGCGGTTCACACCCACGCCCTTGGTGTTCGGGCAGAGGTGGAAGAGCCCTTTGCGGCAGTTGCGGCAGTGGCCGCACACGATGTGCCCCTCGCCGGACACGACATCGCCGGGCTTGTACTCGGTGACGGCAGAGCCCACGCTCTCAATCACACCGCAGAACTCATGCCCCACATGCATGCCCACGGGAATCGTCTGCTGGGCCCAGGCATCCCAGTTCCAGATATGGAGGTCCGTGCCGCAGATGGCGGTCTTGTGAATCTTGATAAGAACATCATTCGGACCGACTTCGGGCATCGGTACGTCCATCAGCTCCAGGCCTTTATCGGCCTTTGTTTTGACGAGGGCTTTCATTTCGGCCCGAAACTATACTCTTGCCCAGCCTTTCAGGCAAGCCAAATCTCTGTGCGAGTTGCAGAAATAACGGCATATTTCTGTTGCGGCTTGTGTAGCAGGTGGCTGTCGACCTCAATCTGTAGATGGCCAGCATACATCACCTGCTTGGAAAGGTTTTTGCGGAATTGTTGATGGGGGAGCGGCATGAGCTCAGAAATAGATACTTGCGTATCGATGAAGACCCGGCCGCCGAACAAGTAACCGAACAAGTAACCGAACAAGTTCAGGAAACGCTGCCGGAGACGGTTGCTCTGCTGGTAGCCAGGATGGGAGATGAGAGGTATATGCTCTCGGTGCGGGGATTGCTGCTGAAGAACAGCCCGGGGTTGGATTAAGAACCATTGTTTGGGGATGCGTGTCAAAAATTTCTCCTGACTGTGATAAATCTGTGTTATGGTTTTGATTAAACTTGACCTGCATCGTTGATTGTGTTAATACTCAAGCTGTTATGACCTCTCCCCTGTTTTCTCGTAATTTGTGTAAGATACTGAGCCTGACTCTGTTGCCACTCGTAGTGCTGGGTGGTACTATGTCTCCTGTGAGTGCCGCCCCGGATAAACCGGCCAAATCATCCAAGGCGACCAAGGGAAAGAAAAAGGCGAAGAAGAAAGGTAAGAAAGGCAAGAAGGCGAAGAAAGTGGCCAATGCCGCAAAAAAAGCCGGACAGGAGAAGGAAAAAGCAGGGGGTGATGTACTGATTGCTGATGCAAAGACCCCGTTTGATAAGCTTTTCAACCAGGCAATCCAATGGGTGCAGGAAGGTACCTACGGGCCGGATGGTATCCGGGTGAATGGAAAATCCCTGTTTGAATATGCTGCCTCGCGCGGGCAGTTGGCGGCCATGAAGTTGCTGGTGGAAGCCGGCTCAGAAGTCAAGGCCATCGAAAGCTGTGTTCCTGCCATCGCCTCGGGCAGCGTCGAGTGCATCAAGTACATGCAGGAACTGGGAATTCCTTTGTGTGCCTTGGGGCGTGGCTGCATGACGAAAGCCTTGATGTCTGCAACCTCAAGTGGCAGTGTGGCGTGTGTCAGTTATGTTTACAAGCAGTTGTTGCCCAATATAAGACCGGATAAGGGTAATCTCTCTTTGGAATGGTTGCGTTATGCTGCTCTGGAAAGTGGTTCGCCGGACATGGTGGCGTTCTGGCAGGAGAAAGGGGTGAGGCCGCAGAAAAATGATGTGCTTTTTGCTGTGGCAAGCGGCAATATGAAATTATTGGAGTCCATGCGTGATGCGGTAGATTCCACCAATTTCTCGCAGAAAGTGGATGTGTGGGCCACTTGTGGTGCGGCCTATACGATGATGGCGGCGAAAAGCGGTAATCATGAGATGCTGAAGTATATTGTAGAAAAGGGAGCCTCCGTGCAGGATGCTCCCAAAGAATTCTGCCACGATTTGAGGTTTTCCGGCACGGTGATGTCGCCCATTCTTCATGCTGCTCTTTCCGGTAGCCTGGAATGCGTGAAATACCTGGAATCGAAAGGTGCCAGGCCTGTCGATACCGTAGGTTTAAGTCTGCTCGAGGCCGCAGTGAACAGCGGTAATCTGGAGCTGGTAAGATATCTGGTATCAAAAGAGAAGCCGAACAAGCGTACGAATGATGCTCTTTGCCTGGCCGCACGCCTTGGGAATGGGGATATTGTCCGATATCTGGTGGAGGAATGCTCTGCTGATGTTAAAACAACAGGTGCTGCAAGAACATATGTTCGGAGTTCATTGAACGCTTTTTATGCTGCTCTTGTGCATCAGCATATAGGTTCTCCGCTCTTACAGGCGGCAGGGTTCGGACATATGGAGCTCGTGAAGTACCTCATGGATAAGGGAGCAGATGTAAATGCCGTACAGAAAGGAAATAACATATACTGGGATAGTTCCGCTCTCGTAGCGGCATCGTTTGGTCAGCCTCATGTGCTGAAGTTTCTGCTCGAGAAGGCAAGCTTCGCGTCAGAGGAGGACAAGAATCACTTGTTCATGCGGGCCGCGGAAGGATGCAGCCTTGCTTGTCTCAAGTTGATATTTGAGGAAAAGGTAGATGTGAATGCGGAAATACAAGAAGATGAGTATAAATGGAGGGCTTTTGGTCAAGCTTGCAGCAGTCGTAATCCCGGACGTATGGCGTGTATCAGGTTTCTGCTGGATAACGGCGCCAAGCCGACGCCGGATGAATTGCTTTCGACCCTCTTTGATGAGGAAAGACTGATTAAGGCACATGATATCAAGGCGATAGATGATGTTGATCGTCTTCAGCTTCTTCTGTGTGGAGCCGGAGAGTCGGGCCGCCTGGATGTTGCCAAGTTCCTGGTGGATAATGGGGTGGTGATTAACCCGGAGGTAAGATACCAGTCCGGCGACGCCTTGAGAAGTACAGTGCTGGCGGCCTGCAGCTACATGCTGCCCGGGCATCTGGAGTGTATCCGCTATTTCACGTCCAAGGGCTTAAGGCTTGACAAGGATGAGCTGGATAAACTGGTGGCGGGTGAGGTGTTGTTCGATGACTACTATGCCCCTGAGCCCCTGCGGAAAGTGCTTCAGGAAACGCATCAATAAAGGTAGCTCTATTGGTTTTACCTGTCAGAATTTGGTGCTATCGGGACCCGGACCCCGATAGCACCTTTTGCCAAATCTGTTCATTTTGCGGAAATGGGGTTGTACTGACTTAATCTGACCTTTACAGGATGATGGAAAAATGCTACGGTGCTGCTTTCCCGGAATTTTTATTTAGAGCCATGAATAACCTTCTTTCCATTGAAGAACTGAGCGGCGACCAGATTTGCGAACTGCTTGCCCTGGGCCATAAGCTCAAGGCCGAGCGTGGTTGCCACACCGAGCAGCCCTTGGCCGGGCAGACCTGGGCACTGATTTTCTCCAAATCCTCCACGCGCACCCGCGTATCCTTCGAGGTGGGCGTTTCCGAGCTGGGCGGCCGCCCGATGTTCCTTTCCACCCGCGATATTCAGCTGGGCCGCGGTGAGCCTATCAAGGATACCGCACGTGTGCTGGGCCGCATGATTCACGGCGCCATCATCCGCACCTACGACCAGCAGGATGTGGTGGATTTTGCCGAATACTCCAAGCTGCCCACCATCAACGCCCTGACTGACCTGGAGCACCCCTGCCAGATTCTGGCTGACCTGCTCACCATCGAGGAGCAGTACGGTGTGGGCTCCTGGAAGGATATGAAGATAGCTTTCCTGGGTGATGTGGATAACAACATGGGGCGCTCCTGGATGTGGGCAGCCAAGCGCCTGGGCTTCACCCTGGTGCTGGCCGGGCCGGAGCAGGCTCTGCCCAAGGCCGAGACACTCGCCGCGCTCGATTGCCCGAACATCATCTGCACTACCGATGCTGCTGAAGCCGTGCGCGATTGCATGGTGATTAACACCGATACCTGGATTTCCATGGGCCAGGAGGCAGAGAAGGGCACCAAGGAAAAGGCTTTCTTCCCCTATCAGGTGAATGCAGAGCTGCTGAAACTGGCCGCTCCCGGTCACATTGTGCTGCATTGCCTGCCTGCCTACCGCGGGTATGAGATTACCGATGAAGTGCTGGAGGCCAATGCCCCGGTCATCTTCCGCGAGGCCGAAAACCGTCTGCACGCCCAGAAAGCTGTGCTCTACACGCTGGCCAACAGCCGCAAGAAGTAATGGATTACAACGCACGCATCGAGGAGTTGCTGGATGATATGTCCGTCTTTGAAGACTGGACAGAGAAGTATGAATTCATCATCTCGCAGGGGCGCAGACTGCCCGCCATGCCGGAGAAGTTCCGCAAGAACTGCAACCTGATTAAGGGCTGCCAGAGCCGCGTATGGGTGGGCACTGAGATGGAGGATGGCAAGCTCATCATCCATGCGGATAGTGACTCGCTCATCACCAAGGGACTCATTGCCCTGTTCATCCGCCTGCTGTCCGGGCTCACTCCGGCAGATATTCTGGCTGCTGACCTGGGCAGGCTGGATGATTGCGGACTCAAGGAGCACCTGGCTTCCACCCGTGCCAATGCGCTCACTTCCATGGCGACCACCATTCGCAAGGCGGCCGATGTGGCGGCCAAGACTTTCCTGCTGTGAGCAATCCCCTGCAAAGGCTCCTGGAGCAACGCCTGGCCAAGCTGCCGCCGGATACCGATGCTTTCCGCGTATCCGATGGTGCGCCCTGGCCGGGCGTGTTCATCGATGCCCTGGCTGACCGCCTGCTGGTTTCGCTTCGCGATACGGAGCTGCCTGGCGCATTGAAGGATTTGCTGAAAGCCACCGGGCGCCCGGTTTATGTGAAGCGTCTGGATAAGGATGTGAAGGAACCGCCGGTGTTCCTTTGCGGGCCGGAGGTGCCGCTGCGCTTCGTGATTCAGGAAAACGGGGTGAATTACCTCATGGATATGGGGGCAGGGTACTCGCAGGGCATTTTCCTGGACCAGCGCGATAACCGCGCAGAACTGCGCCGCATCTGCCGCCCCGGTATGAAAGTGCTCAATACTTTTGCTTATACCGGTGCGTTTTCTGTGTGCGCTGCACTGGCCGGGGCGCAGACCACCACGCTTGATCTCGCGCAGCCTTGCCTGAGCTGGTGCCGCGAGAATATGGCGCTTAACGATATCGACCCGGACGACCACTACTTCTGCAAGGGTGATGCCTTGCACTGGATGGACCGCTTTGCCCGCCAGGGGCGGCGGTTTGATATCATTGTGCTCGACCCGCCTACTTTCTCACGAGATGAGAAAGGCCACGTGTGGCGCGTGGAGAAAGATTATGACCACCTGGTCAGCCTGGCAGAAGCCTGCCTGGCTCCGCATGGGCGTATTCTCTGCTCTACCAACTGCCGCAAATTATCCATGGCGGCCTTCCGGCGCATGGTGTCGGCAGGAATTCCCACCGCAAGGCTCATTCCGGTGCCCATGCCCTTCGATTTTGACGGCGAGGCCTACTTGAAGTGCATCTGGGCGCTTAATTAATTTGTTCAGGGTATACCCTATATGATGTGGTTCTCTTAGTGACACCACATTATATAGGACTCTTGTTTAGAACATTGTTTTTTGTCTCTCAAACCGCTTGTTTTAACAGTTTGCGAGCCCTTTCAGTGGCAATGAAATTAGAGTTATTCTAAAGTAGATGAAATCAGGTAACTATACAATATATTGTATGTGTGATAAAATGTGCATTCTATATTTTGTATAAAGAAAAGTGTTGCCATGCAGATTTTTTTGCTTGCAAAAGCATTATCTGCATGGTAGATTGAACCCCGTGCACCGAGCAGGAACCCGCCTGCCGGGACGCCCCGGTAAATGGGTTCACATAACTCTCTAAAACCTCACTCACTATGCCTGAAATCATCAAACGAAACGGTAAGCGCGAGCGCTTCGAGGCCTACAAAGTACAGCAGGCCATCGAAAAGGCTTTCCACGCCTCCCAGGAGGAATACAATCCTCTTGTCTATGCCAATGTGCTTGATAAGCTGAAGCACGAAGAATACCTGCCTGTGGAAATGGTGCAGGACCGCATTGAGAAAGAGCTCATGCGTGCCGGCGCCTATGATACCGCGCGCAACTTCATCAAATACCGTTTCCTGCACAAGCTGCAGCGTGAGCAGATTGCCGGTCTCTACCAGGGCAACACCTGGGTTGATTGTAAGCAGACGATTGAGGAATACGTGGGCAATACCGACTGGCGCATCAAGGCCAACTCCAACACCACATACTCCAACGCCGGCCTTGTGAACAACACCGCCGGTAAGGTGATTGCCAACTACTGGCTGGACCAGGTTTACACCCCGGAGGAAGGAGCCGCCCACCGCAATGGCGACTACCACATTCACGACCTTGACTGCCTGACCGGCTACTGCGCCGGCTGGAGCCTGCGTGCTCTGCTCAACGAGGGCTTCAACGGTGTGCGCAGCCGCGTGAACAGCCGCCCGCCCAAGCACTTCCGCGAGGCTCTGGGGCAGATGGCTAACTTCCTGGGTATTCTGCAGAGTGAATGGGCCGGTGCACAGGCTTTCAGCTCCTTTGATACCTATCTTTCCCCCTATCTCTTCAAGGATCAGCTGCCCTACAAGGCCGTCAAGAAAGCCCTGCGTGGCTTCGTCTACAACCTGAACGTGCCGAGCCGCTGGGGCCAGAGCCCGTTCACCAACGTGACGATTGACTGGACCGTTCCCCGCGACCTGCGCGAGCAGACCCCCATGTCCGGCAATCAGCACATCTTTGAAGGACTTGAGGATGAGAAGCTCCTTGCCATTGCCAGGGAACGTGGTGTGGAAAATCTCACGGATCTGACCTATAAGCACTTCCAGAAGGAAATGATGGTCATCCAGAAGGCATTCTACGAGGTGCTTACCGAAGGCGACAGCACCGGCCAGCCCTTTACCTTCCCGATTCCCACGGTGAACATCACCGAAGATTTTGACTGGGATGGCGAGAATGTGCCGCTGCTCTTCGAGAACGCTGCCAAGATTGGTTCCTCCTATTTCCAGAACTTTGTGGGTTCCCAGTATAAGTATGATGAGAATGGCAACAAGGTCATCGACGAAGAAGCCTACAAGCCGGATGCTGTGCGCTCCATGTGCTGCCGTCTGCAGCTCGACCTGCGCGAACTGCTCAAGCGCGGTGGTGGTCTGTTCGGTTCTGCCGAAATGACCGGTTCCATCGGTGTGGTAACCATCAACCTGGCCCGCCTGGGCTACCTGTACAAGGGCAACAAGAACCTGCTGTACACCAAGCTGGGTGAGCTCATGGATCTGGCCAAGGAAACCCTGGAGAAGAAGCGCGTCTTCATCAACACCCTGTATGAGCGCGGCCTGTATCCCTACACGAAGCGCTACCTGCCGCACCTGCGCAACCACTTCTCCACCATTGGTCTGAACGGCATGAACGAAATGCTGCGCAATTTCTCCAACGACACGATGAACACGGCCGAGCCGCAAGGCATCGCCTTTGCTGAGGAAGTGCTGCACTTCATGCGCGAACGCATCCGCGGCTACCAGGAGACCACCGGCAACCTCTACAACCTGGAGGCCACCCCCGCCGAAGGCACCACCCACCGCTTCGCCCGCGAAGACCAGAAGCGCTTCCCGGATATCATCCAGAGCGGTACCCCCGGCCACCGCTACTACACGAACAGCTCGCAGCTGCCCGCCGGCTACACGCACGACCTCTTCAAGGCTCTGCAGATGCAGGACAAGCTGCAGTGCTGCTACACGGGCGGTACGGTGTTCCACATGTACATGAACGAGGCTATCTCCTCCCCGGAGGCCTGCCGCGACATTGTGCGCAAGGTGCTCACCAACTTCAAGATGCCCTACATTACGGTGACTCCGCTCTTCTCCGTATGCGAGAAGCACGGCTACCTCCGCGGCCGCCACGACTTCTGCCCGCTCTGCGACCAGGAGATTATCGACCGCGCCCGCACCGAGGAGCAGCCTGAACTGCCGCTCTTCTGAGAGCAATTTAACCCGAACCAACCAATAGAAACAACACGACCATGAGCGATCAGGAAGTAAAACCCGTATACAAGACCGACGAGCAGCTGCTTGCAGAGCACGCCGAGGAACGCACCAAGTGCACCGTGTACACCCGCGTAATGGGCTACCACCGCCCGGTGGAGACCTTCAACGCCGGCAAGCAGGGTGAGTTCGAGGAGCGTGCCCACTTTGTGGAGCCCTGCGGCTGTGGCTGCGACGCCATCCTCAAGTAATTCGCGTTGCGAACATCAGGTTATGCGTCACCCCGCAGATATCACCCCGCTTACCTTTCTGGATTACCCGAAAAAAGCGGCCTGTATCTTCTGGTACACCGGGTGTAATCTGCGATGCCCCTACTGCTACAACCCGGAACTTGTTCTGAGTCATGGCGGCGGGCAGGATGAGATGGCTTTCCTCCGGGAGCGCGCCGGCTTTCTCGATGCCGTAGTGCTTTCCGGGGGAGAGTCCACCCTCAACCCCGATATTGCTGAAATCTGCCGCGAAATCAAGAAACTGGGCTACCTCATCAAGGTAGACACCAACGGCAGCAACCCCCATGTTATCCGCGCCCTGCTGGAGGAGGGGCTCATCAACTACGTGGCGCTGGATAACAAGATGCCCTCCAACCGCAGCTGGCGGCTTCCCGGGGGCAAGCTCCTTTTCGAGCGCTACCAGGAAACGCTCAGAACCCTCATCCTTTTCGGAGTAGAGCACGAGGTGCGCACCACCGTGCATCCCGACCTCCTGGACGAAGCGGATATCCTCCGCATGATTCGCGATACCCACGCCCTGGGCTACACCGGAAACTACTATCTCCAGTTCTTCTTTGAGCCGGACAAGGGCAAGACCCTCGGCAACCTGGAGCCGCCCCGCCGCCGCTACGACCGCCGACTGCTGGACGATATGAGCCCGCTCACCATCGGCTACCGCAATTTCCCGGAAGACCGGTACAGGTGAATGTAGAATGTTGAATTTTTAATTTTGAATGTATTAAGTTCCCTGCGCCTGCGGCGCAGATGATTTATGCAGGTTCCTGGCTAGGAAAAATTCATGCTGCACCGGAAAGCTTTTACTGTAGTCCGGCAGATGGCTGAATAGGCTGGAACGACTTCGTACCAGGTTGAACGCATCATTTCAAGGATGAAGGGGTAGGGTAATCTGGTGCGTCGTGTTGACTTGTAAGAACGGACACTGGGAGGTTGTTTCAGAACAAAGGCGGAGTTTCGAGGCTTATCCTATGGCTTCTCTGTCGAGGTTACCCAAAATTATCTATTTCCCCAGCATCAGGTTCTGGTATGGTGTCAGTACTTATGTTTATTAAACAATTTATTGTAGCTCCATCCAAAAATCCATGCGCAGAAGAGACTGAAGATTATAGCTATTAACCTTATTATAAGAGAATGATATAAGGAGCCATCTGTGGAATAGAATTGCTTTATGAAACGTATGATTGGCATATGTAAAAGCCACAGATAAATACTTATTGTGCCTAGCTTTTCTATTACAGAGCGAAGTTTTGTTTTCTGAATATACGTTAGAGTAAAAAGAGTAAATGCAGCAAACGAGACCCCAACATCAAGAACTTTAATTGCAGGTATAGAATAGAAAGAGAAAGGCCAGCATGCACACATCAGAGTAATGAGACCACTACATATAAAACCAGTGAGTGTATCAGAGAAGTTTGATTTCGCCAGGGAATATCCAATTATATAATATGGAACAAACATCAACGTGCGCAGGATGGGGATATCCCCCCATATTTGATTAAAGCAGCCAGGCACCCATTCGTAATGAAAAAAAAGGGGTAAGATATAGCATCCGAGAGATATTATCCCCAGCACAATGTATAGTATGAGAGGCTTCTTCCAAAATAATTTATCGAATCCTCTTATTATAGGAAAAAGAAACAGACAGTAACAAGCAAAGGCAAATGCATACCACCAACTATCAAATGATTGATTAGGCTGAATGATACTTATAGTATATATGATTTTCTCTAGGGATAAAGTTTTCCCGAATAGGTACATAGCGCCAAATAATGTGATTGCTATTGCTATGTATTTCTTGTAAAATGCTAAGAACGATTGAAAACCTGATAACCAAGAGAGGGACTTGCTCTTGTTTACCTTCAAACAGTGTGCATAGCCTGTAACAAAGGCAAAAATAGCAACACATGCAACCCCTATGCGTGCTGGTAAAAAGCCGTAGTGAAAAATCACCATTAAGAACACAGCTACTCCTTTGAGGGTTAGAGAATTTTCCTTGGTTATGGTGAACGTCATGGATTGAATTTATCGCATTGTCTATGCGATGTCTAGCATAATGTGTGTGTGTTCTTCGATATCAAACGCTTGCATTCTGTAAAAGCATAAATTAATTTCTGCATTCATTTTTGTGAATGGCTGGTATTCAATCTATTTAGTGTATTTTTTGTACCTCGCATAGACAATGCCAAAGACCGCAGGAAAACCGCCTTCCTCCTTATATCTCTCCCACGCGTTCTGCATGAATAAGCGGTAGTTGCTGCTTTTCTTGTTGCGCGGGGGATTGCAACGAACCAGGTATTCATCAAAAGAGAAGGGGAAGAGTTCCCAACTCAGGGTGCGGCCTCGCAGCGCTGTGCCTATTTCTTTGGAGAGCATGCGTGCAGAGGAGCCGGTGATATAGATTTCACAGTTTTCCTCGCGACGCAGTCTCTCTACGAAC
>JAFXDR010000053.1 GCA_017521145.1 Akkermansia sp.
GGCAAGGAACCCATCGTGTTCGACCACGACTGCCGCGAAGGTATCTGCGGTATGTGCTCCCTCACCATCAACGGTGTGCCGCACGGCGGCAAGAAGGTGACCACCTGCCAGCTGCACATGCGCCAGTTCAAGGATGGTGACACCATCTGGATTGAACCCTTCCGCGCCCAGGCTTTCCCGCTGCTGCGCGACCTCATGGTGGACCGCACCGCCCTGGACAACATCATCGCTGCCGGTGGTTTCGTGGACATCCGCACCGGTTCTGCTCCCAACGCCAACAACATGCCGGTACGCAAGAAGACGGCCGATGCCGCTTTCGACGCTGCCGCCTGCGTGGGCTGTGGTGCCTGCGTGGCCAGCTGCAAGAACAGCTCTGCCATGCTCTTCACCTCCGCCAAGGCTGCTCACCTGAACCTGCTGCCCCAGGGCCAGCCCGAGAAGAACAAGCGCGTGCTCGCCATGGTGCGCCAGATGGATGCCATGGGCTTCGGCAACTGCACCAACCAGTACGAGTGCGAAGCCGCCTGCCCGAAGGGCATTTCCGTGGATAACATTGCCAAGCTTAACCGCGACTACATGATTGCCTGCGCCGCCGAGGCCGTGGGTGTGTTCGCCTAAAGCCTGACGACCACGCAATAAGCGTCTAGTTAAAAAGCCCCGCCGGGATTTCCGGCGGGGCTTTTTCGTTCTTGATATTTCTGAAATGGAAGGTATAATGACCGGGTCATATTCTGCCATGAAGTTCTATATTGTCACTCCTACATTTAATGCGTTGAGCTGGTTGCAGCGCTGTATCCGTTCTGTTGCTGACCAGGTTGCGGAGGGGGTGGAGATTCATCACCATGTGCAGGATGGAGGCTCTACAGATGGAACCCCGGCCTGGTTGCAGACCTGGCAGGAAGAACACCAGGGGGTGCAGGGATACATTTTTAGCTTCGAGAGCGGCAAGGATGCCGGTATGTATGATGCGCTCAATAGGGCATGGGAGAAAATCCCCTCAGATGCCGATGTAACGGCTCATCTGAATAGTGATGAGCAGTATCTGCCGGAGGCTTTGAAGAATGTTTCTACGGAGATGCTGGCGCATCCAGATGCTGATATATTGGCATGTGCGTTCATTATTGTAGATGGAGAGGGGCGGTATATATGCCATCGCAGGCCCGTCAGTCCGCTTTCTCTGCGTAGCAGGGTCGTGTGTGAGCTCAATACCTGTGCTTGTTTTCACCGTGTGAGTGTGTTTAAAGAACATGGTATACGTTTTGATACCCGTTACCGCTCCATTGCTGACATGGTCATGTACCGTGATATAATACGTTATGGTATCAGAGTGAAAGCCCTCCCCGGTTTGCTGACCAGCACATTTGCTGTGACTGGTTCGAATCTCGCATGGACAGAGGTTACCGAAGCAGAGATGCCACTGCTGGAGGCTGAAACTCCAGGATGGTTGACGCGCTGTAAAAAGGTAATGAATTTATGGAGTAATCTGGGGCGTCGTGTGAATGATTGGCTGTGTGATGCTCCACAGTCGTATGCTCTTTTCTTGAAATCAGATGCCGGGCGAACGCTCAAGAATATCAAGCATCCCACTGCTCACTGGGGCATGAGATCTGAGGCAATCGATGAGGATTAAAGCAACAGGCACCAGGGGTATTCCCCTGGTGCCTGCAAGATATGATGAGGCGATTTACATAGTCATGCCGCCGTCCACCACAATGACCTGGCCGGTGATGTAGCGGGCTTCATCGGAGGCGAGGAAGGTGGCGGCGTTGGCAATGTCTTCCGGCTGGCCGAGGTCTGCCAGGGGAATGCGGGAGAGCAGGGCTTCGCGGGCTTTCTCAGGAATGGCGTCGGTCATGTCGGTGGCAATGAAGCCGGGGGCAATGGCGTTGACCGTCACCTTGCGGCTGGCAATTTCCTGAGCCATGGACTTGGTGAAGCCGATGACTCCGGCCTTGGAGGCAGAGTAGTTGCTCTGGCCCACGTTGCCGGTGATGCCCACAATGGAGGAAATGTTGATGATGCGGCCTGCCGGGCTCTTCATGAGGGTGCGCTGCAGGGCTTTCACAAAGAGGAATACGCTCTTGAGGTTGGTGGTGAGCACGGCATCCCAGTCGCTTTCCTTCATGCGCATGAGCAGGCCGTCCTTGGTGATGCCGGCGTTGTTCACCAGGATATCGATGGCGGGGTATTCTGCCAGGATGTCCTTCACGCAGGTTTCAACGGCAGCGGCATCGGCCACATCGCAGGGGAATGCCTTGCAGCTATCGGGGAATTCGGTATTGATGGCCTCTGCAGCGCTGCCGCAGGAGGCGGGGTTGCGGGAAATAAGGATGACCTTGGCACCCTCTGCAGCAAAGCTGCGGGCAATGGCCTGACCAATGCCACGGCCGGCTCCGGTCACAATAGCGGTTTTACCTGCGAGTCTGTTCATAGTGCTGCTATTCTACCTGATGCCCGGGGGCAAATCAAGAGAAAAAACAGCCGTCAGGCCTTGCGCAGGATGTCAGAAATGCATTCGATGAATCGTTCTTTTGAGAACAGGCGCACGTAACGCTCCCTGCCGGTTGCACCCATTTTTTTTGCAAGGGTGGGTTCTTCTGCCAGTTTCTGCATGGCTCCTGCCAAGGATTCGGAATCTTGTTTTTTTACCAGGAATCCTGTGATGTTTTCCTCAATGATATCCGGGATTGCTCCCTCAGGGGTTGAAATCAGCGCCAGGGAGTGCTTCATACCTTCCAGCAGTACCAGCGGGAAGCATTCATTGTGGTAGAAGGTGGGAAACACCATGGCGTCAGCCTGTTGTAACAGGTTTTCTTTTTCTTCTCCATAGCGGGGACCATGGATACTGACCTTGCCTGACAGTCCGTATTCCTTCACGATGCATTCTACATCCTGTATGCTTATTTCGGCCGAGGCTGCGCCTACCAGGTGGCAGTGGAAAGGCACGTTGCGCCCCTGCAGAATACGGCAGGCATCCAGAAGTACCAGCGGCCCTTTTTCGGTCAGAAGGTTACCCAGATAGATAAATTGAATCATGGGGTCAGATTCCATTGGGGCAGATGCGGATTTGCTCGCGTTTCACGATGTCGGCGACATCTTCATACAATTGCCAGGAGAGCAGCACAACGGTGGTGTTGCGGTATACCAGCGGCATCAGTTGGCGATAAATGGGACGGGATGAGCATGATTTCATGCCCTTGTTATGCTGGTGGAGAACAATTTTGCGACCAAACAGCTTGCAGAGCAGTACGAAGGGGGCATCTTTCAGGAAGGGGATGCCGTGGCAGGTGATGGTCAGGTAGCATGTTTCCGGGCGGAAGGTAAGCAGGTGCCAGAGTGTGGCCAGGAGCGCTCCGCCGAAACGCCACAGTTTCCGGATGATTTGCCCCAGGCCGTATTGGCTGACTTCCTGAGCATTGCGTGAGGCCGATAAATTTACATACCGGCACTCAAACTCAGCGTTGATGGCTTCGCTGTGGCGAATCTGGTTGCACACCATGCTCTGTCCATGCACGGGGGGTGGAAGATGCATGATGAAGAGAATCTTTTTTTTCATGGTGTGCCAAGGTAAGAGCGGCGCACCGGAAGGTGCGCCGCTGCTGGAGA
>JAFXDR010000054.1 GCA_017521145.1 Akkermansia sp.
CACCAGAGGGTATACCAGTTATTTCCCGAACGCTATACTAGAGACTGTTACATCGCTTGCAACCTGTCTCGGCGAAGCCTAGGCGGAGACGGAGTGTCTTTTTTTTATCGCCTTACAAGCGATGTTTCATTTTAGGTTGTCACTCGCTGAAAAATGCGACTTAAGCATCTGATTCTGTGTAGCTTGCCAGTTCGAAACATCTTTGCTTGTCACAGAGTTGCTATCGCCCCAAAATCGCCTAAGCTCACAGAATCAGCGGATTATAGATTCGAACCATCTTTAGTGACCCTAAAAGGCGTTCGCGCTTAGGAAAACGGGCTTAGGCATGCTTAGGCTTTTTTGCCTTTTGGAGCCGTTTTGCGCCCGGTGGGGCGGTGGAGGGGCTTGCAAGCGTGCAATGCCTAGGCTTGCGTAAGTATTGAAAATCAATGCAAAGCAAAAACCGAACCAGATTGATTTCTGATTCGGTTTCTTGTTTTAGCTGGAGCATAGTGGTTTAGAATCGCTGACCCGTTGTAAGCAAGCGGGATGAAGAGACAGACATCGTGGCCGACTGATTTCCACTCCATTCTCATTGCGCATCGCCCCGCATCATTGGCCATATACTCGGCATAAGACATGCCAAACGCACGCTTGTACATCAGGTCGCGCACCTCTTCCGGACTGCGTTGTCCCAGGATATGCTGCTTGTATTCTTTCCTTTCACGGAACGTTTGTCCGGACAGTATGCGGCTGCGCACATGCCACTCCTCCATGCTCCATGTCGTGGGAGCATAGACTTTCTGCTCAAATGATAGGTACGCCGTCTGCATAGTTTGGTGGGCTAGGGTGGGGTATAATCCCAGCTTATGATTGAGTTTACCACAATTCCCTGGCCATAGCAGGCTCGCACCAATCCCACCTGCCGGACGGGTATGACATGCATATCCTCGGGAGACACACTTCCACCTTGCTAATACACCTCATTTGTGGTATCTCCTCTGCGCCGATTCAAACAAGCTCGGCATTAAAAAAATGCACAAAACAGAAAAGGGCAAGGTGCCCCTAACCACCTACAACGGAGCCCAGGGTAACGTAGAGTCCCTCGGTATTATCGATTTCTCTACACTTCTTAACCGCTCCCTCGCTAGCCTCGGAAACTGCACGGCACTCTCATGCACGGAGGTAGACTACGCGAACGTAGCAGCCACACTGTTCACGCCAACGCCTCACAAGGCCGATGCGTCCTGTCCTGTGACTCGCCAGGATTACGTCAGACACGCTCTGTTCGTCAAGGCCTGCTGCGAAGCCCTCAGTCAGCACATGACCAACTGCACACAGTACATCTGTGCTCAGTTCGCAAGCCGCACTCCCGACCCCGACACTCAGCTCCTCATGCAGGACAACGAGTTCAACTACAAGGACGACCAGCTGGTCAGTCCTAAGGTGATTGAGGAATATACCGGCTATTCCGACACTACTGTGCGACTCAAGCTCAGTGACGCCGTTTGCGCTGGCCTGATGCAGCGTTTCGAGGATGCCATCCTTGATGTCAACGGCAAAGAGCAACTGAACAAAAAAGGCAAGGTACGCAAGAGCAATCCGCGATACCTATGGAGCGAAGTAAAAATAGTATTTGGTCCGAAACGAATGGAGCTACTCCGAAGACGAGACCAGGAGAAATACAAAAAAAGCCGACAGTTGCTCAGGCAATATACCGCGTGACACGCCCAGCAGGAACAAGCTGGTAAAAAAACACCTATGTCCGCCTCTGATGTCCCAACGAATGCGCTTATCGACAAAAATTACCCAATGAATACACAGCGACACCAGATGTGAACTAAACGGTTAACCAATTTAAAAAGGAACCGCGTAGCCATCCCAGCTACGCGGTTCTTTTTTATTTTGTGCAAACCTCCCTCCAACACCCCACCATCACCACCAGTAACCACTCCTGCTGCCGTCCGCAGCAACACCCCGAAACAATACCCCGCCCATCAGACAACACTCCCCAACACCCCACCATCACCAAGATACCGCACCATCACCAAGATACCGCACCATCACCAAGATACCCAGCCTCCAAGTACCCATCCCACACAATCCAGACCTCCAACTCTCAAAAGATTAACTTTTCCAAAACATCCATCCCCACCATCCCATATCAACATACACAAAAAAAATCCCCCCAAAAACACCAAAAAATATCCCTGGGTACATTTTTGGGTACAGTAAAAAATTACCCCTTGTATACCAATACCTTACAACGACGAATATTAACTTCAGGATTTTGAATGTGTTTCTTTTCCTGCGCTGCGCGCAGCGGAATGAAAACCCGCGCCGTTGGCGCGGGTGCGGTTTCATTATTGTCTAGACTCGCTGAGGGGAGGAGGAAGATGCCGCAGCAGCTCCAGCGGAATGCCCGGCAGGGTGCTCTGCTGGGGGTCGGGCTTGGCGGCTTCATTCTCCAGCATGGCCAGGCGGGTATCTTCAATCATGGCCTTGAATTTATCTGCCTGGCTGTATTCGCCGCAGGTATCCCGGAAAATATCAGCCAGCCAGGTGCGTTTTTCAGCAATGCTCAGGAATTTCTTCTTAGCCATGGTCGGGTGCAATGTGGAAATTGAACAGTCGGCGCAGGCGTTCCTTGCCAGCGGGGGCAAGCACGTAGCGCTCGGAAAGCGGGCTGATGCAGCGCACCTCGCCCTGCATCTCCAGGTGGCGCAGCTGGGTGGTGACCACGCTCACAGCCAGGCAGGTTTCGCGGGCAATATCCGTTTTATCCTCGAGCCCGGCTGCCACGGCAATGAGCACCAGGCGCGCCGCCGGGGAAAGTTTATCCTTTTGCAGGCGCGACAGGAAACGACAGGCAAAATCAATGGCTTTCATAAAGATTTTTCAGATGTGGAAAATCATTCTCCCTGACCGGCCAGACTGCTGCGCCACAGGCGGTAGAGCGGGTGCGAATCGTTAGACATGTGCTGCACGGCGTTGAAATGTGCGGCCTGGGGCAGCGCCACGCGCTGGTATTCCTCGCCCAGCGCCTGGCGGGCTGTGGTGCTGTTGATGAGCGGGATGCAGAGTTTCCAGGCCAGCCGCAGCACCAGGGCCTCGGTGAACAGAGGGTCAAAGAGGGCGGTATCCTCCACATCGGCAATATACTGGAGGCGGATTTCCGGCGATGAGGCATAGACGGCCCGCCCCCGCAGGGTCCAGCTGCGGGCATTCACCCCCAGCACACGCAGGCAATCCTGCGGCAGGCTGTGACGCAGCTGGTGGGTATCATCGCCCTGCGGGTCCTCGGCGCTGCGCAGGGTAACGCGCACAATGGCAAAGCTCCATCGGTTGGCGCAAAGCACCTCGCGGCGGACCGGGTGGTAGTGCATGTAGCAAAGGCGGGATGCCAGACTGCCATTGGCATCCAGCGCAGCAATGGGCGATTCGCCCAGGCGGCTGAGTGCCAGATTGCAGATATCCAGCGGCGTGAGGGTAGTGTTTTCCGGGTTCGTAGACATGGTATGTAACTTGCTATGCTGCCGAATGTGGCACAGCGTTTGCATTTTGGCAACGATTATGCGCGGCGCGGTATCGCTGCCGGTGCGGCAAGCGCAACCGACCGCTGTAAATTGCTGGATTTGCCGCGGGCAGAAGCCCAGAATTGCCGCCATGAACACGGATGCCAGGGTGCAGGCGCAGCAGTATTACCAGTCCGCAGGCCGAGATATGGCCGCGGATCTGGAAGCCCTGCGGCAGCATCCCCAGGGCGTGGTGCTGATGATGCCACAGCTGGTGGCTCTCATGAAACCCGTGGTGAGCACGGCCCCCGCCACCTGGCAGGAGCTGGCACTGCCCACCCCGGGGGCCGATGCCTGGTATGTCCACCTGCTGGTGGGTAATCTGGCACTGGCGCGCCAGCTGGCCGTGGCGCTGCCACCGCTGCGCTGGCTCTGCTTCCAGCGCGGGCTCCGCAGCCCGCGTCCACACCGTCTGGCATGGTCCGCGTTCTGTCCTCAACCACCAACCAATCATCATTAATATGGGATTCAGTAGCAGCAACAGATACACCGCGGCCCCCACCCCGATTCCGGTGGCGACCCAGACCGCAACAAATGATACCAAGGAAGCCGCCAACCAGGTGAATGCCCAGAAGAAGGGCTTGCTTTCCACCATCCTCAGCACCCAGCGCCGCCGCGAGACCACGACCTCCGGCAGCAATGGCAACTCCACCCTGGGCTGATGCAGACGATACTGAACAGCTACCAGAGCCTCAAGGCGGCGCGCGCCCCCTGGGAAAGCTGGTGGGATGCCCTGCGCCACTATGTGCTGCCCGACCGCCAGCACACCGAAACCGGATTCGATACCGCCGAAGCCCCCGCCGCCCACCACCTGAGTGATACCACCGCCGTGGAGGCCTGCCAGAAACTGGCGAGCGGGCACCTCAGCTACATTACCCCCAGCAGCGAACTGTGGTTCAAATGGAGCTGTCCGCTGGCCGATGCCGGGGATGAGGCTGAATCCTGGTACAACCGCTGCTCCGAAATTGCCAACCAGGCACTGGCACAGAGCAATTTCTACACCGAGCTGCACGAGTGTTTCCTGGACCGCGTGGGGCTGGGCACCGGCAGTCTGTACTGCGGCAGCACCCGCAGCGGGCAGCTGCATTTCCGCCACATTCCCTGCGGGGAGTTCGTCTGCGCTGAGAACGATGAAGGCAGCATGGATACCTATATGCGCGAATTCACCTTCACCCCGCACCAGGCGGCCAGCAAATTCGGCGCCAGGGCACTGGGGCCCCGCGGGCGCGCCATGCTGGAAAACACGCGTAATCCGCACGAAGGAACGCTGCATTTCCTGCATGTGGTGCGGCCTCGCGCCAACAGGCAGCGCGGGCGCGACAACGCCCGCAACATGCCTTTCGAGAGCATCTACTACAGCCTGGATGACCAGTGCGCCGTGGAGGAAAGTGGCTACCGGGAAATGCCCTACATGGTCACGCGCTTCCTGCGCTGGGGCGAGGGCGTATACGGTCTGGCCCCGGCGCGCCTGGTCTACCCGGATATCCGCCAGGCGCAATTTCTCAACCGCATCCTTGATATGCTGGGCGAGGTAGCCGCCTTTCCGCGCATTCTGGAGCTGGCCAACCAGGCGGGCGAAGTGGATTTGCGCGCCGGCGGGCGCACCCTCATCAACCCGGAAAGCGCAAGTCTGGGATTCCCGCGCGAGTGGGCCACCCAGGGGCGCTACGATGTGGGCATGGACCGACTCCGCCAGAAACAGGAATCCATACGCCGGGCCTTCTTCATCCCCATGCTGGAGCTCTGGGGCGAGCACAAGCAGCAGATGACCGCCAGCGAAATCTACGCCCGGGAGAATGAGCGCGTGATGCTCTTCTCCCCCTCGTTCACGCTCTTTGCCAGCGATTTCCGACCGCTCATGGAGCGAGTATTTGCGCTGTTGTTCCGGCTGGGGCGCTTCCCGCAGCCGCCTGCCACAGTCATGCAGCGCGACCGCCACGGCGAGACCGGAATCGAACTGCCACTGGTGGTTTACCAGGGACGCGTGGCACAAGTGATGCGCCGCTTGCAATCCGAGGGTATCGCGCGCACCCTGCAGCGTCTGCAGGTGATGGCCGGCATGGACAACCAACTGGTGGACCACGTGGATCTGGACCGCACCTTCCGCATGGCGGCACGGCTCGACGGAGTGCCGGAGGAGCTCCTGCGCCCGGAGGTGGGCGTGAAGCGCATGCGCCGCAAGCGCGAAGCCGCCGCGCAGCAGCAACCGCAACCCGGAATACCTCATGATTTACAAGCGTAATCCCCAACTGGAGCAGGCGCGGGAGGAACGGCGGCGTATGCTTGCCCTGTTTTCCACGCCAGAGGGCTGTCAGGTGCTGGCCGACCTGGAGCGGAGATTCGAGACCCACCTGCCCGTATTTCAGGGCAAGGCGGGGAGCTACGACCCGCTGGATGCCATGCGCCGCGATGCCCACCGAGAAATCTTCCTTGTCATTCGCCACCAGCTGGAGCTGGCCCGGCAGGAAGCAACACAACAACAACAAGAAAACGATGGATAATACTGAAGAACAAAACGTACCCACCCCGCAGCCGCCGGAAGCCATTCCCACCCCGGTCATGAATGCCGACGGCGCTTTCAACCCCGGCTGGTTCACGCGCTTTGAAGAGCTGCAGCCCTATGCTGCCACGCTCTCCAAATTCCAGCGTCCGGAGGCACTGGCCAAGAGCTATGCCCACCTGGAAAAACTCAGGGGCTACCCCGATACGGCAGATGCCACCCGCATGGCTGCTTTCCGAGCCTCCGTAGGGCTGCCGGAAACAGGCGAGGGATTCCTGATGGAGCGTCCGCAGGATACGCCGGATGAAATCTGGAATGAGGAGCTCGTGCAGCAGCTCAGCGGCGTGGCCTATGAATACGGCGTGCCACCCAAAGCACTGGCCGCCATGGCCGAACGCTATGCCAGTGAGGGGCGCCGCTTCATGGAGCGCTGCCAGATGCAGAATGCCGAGGCCGTGGCCCAGGCAGATGCTGAACTGCAGCGCTGCTGGGGACCGGCCTACGAGCGCAATATGGACACAGTCATGACTTTCCTGCGCACCATGGGTGAGCGCGCCGGGGTGAATATGGAAGTACTGGCGGAAAATCCCGCACTGCGCGCCAACCCGGATTTCGCCAAGCTGATGCTGGAGATGGCCGGGCTCATGGATGAAGCCCCCATGCACACCGGGCAGAAACCCGACCGCAAGGACGAAGCCCACCGCATTGCTCATGACCCTACCCACCCGCTGCACGAAGCTTACATGCGCACGAGCCACCCGCAGCACCGCTACGCCAACGAGCAGTACGACCGCCTGGCTTTCGGCCGCAAGCTGTAAGCCCCTGTCACATTCAAAATCAGAATTTCAACATTCAACATACAACAATTTCCCCCGGCTCTGCCTTGTCAGAACCGGGGGCGATTTTGTTACTGCATACCTTCGCAGGAAAGGGGGAGAAAAATCAGCGTCCTGGCCCGTGAGCACCGCCGCGATGCCCCCCGCCGGAGAAATTACGCCCACCACCGGCTCCCGGTCGATTCATGGGGCGAGACACCGCCTGCGGTCGGGATGCGGGGCGCTGCATAACCTGCGGACGCGCCTGCACCCGGTTCACCTGAGGCCGCACACCAGCCTGCGGGCGCTGCATCTGCACGCGGTGCTGCTGCGGGCGGGGCCGCTGCATCTGCGGGCGATTGTGCTGAGCCCCCGGTCGGCTCAACTGCGGGAGCTTCGGTGCCTGCGGGCGTTGAACCTGCGGGCGATTGTGCTGCATGCCCGGCCGTCCCACCTGCGGACGATTGTGCTGCATGCCCGGTCTCTGCATCTGCGGCCGGTTCGCATGACCGGGGCGGTGATTTACCCCCGGTCTGCCAGGAGAAGCAGGCCGATGCACCACGCCATGCCCGGGAGCATGCCCCGGGCGGTGATTCACCGCCGGGCGATGCGGAACTGCGGGTTTATGATGAGCCCCTGGTCGCCTCCCCGGGTGGTGCCCGGCAGGATGCCGCGGCGGCACGCTCACGCGGTGAATGTGTTTCGGGTAGTGCCAGTGGCCGCAATACCAGTGTGCCGGCCCCCAGCTGGGAACACAACACCCCGAGGTAAGGGCATAAAAGCTGAATACCGCCGAACCGCTGGCCGTGTAGCCATACACCGGCTGGCCATATGCATAGCCGAAAATCGGAAAACCATTCACATCGTACTGTGCATCCGTCCACGTAACCGATGTGCTGACACCACCACTACTCACTCCAAAAGAAGCGCTTGTGTACATAGGGTAATCGTACACTACGCAGGAGTTCAAGCCCCATGCGGCAAACACTGTCACGGCCACGCTTTTCCAGTTTCTTTTCATTGTTCCGATGTGTTGTTGAGTTACCAATGAAGCGCATGATGTGGTAATTTTTATTTGAATATTGCAAACTATCTGGCGTTTTTTTCGCAAATATGGCAACAAGAGGGGCACGCATCGAACTTTTTCCCCTTTTCGGTGTAGTTTTACTTGACGCAGCGTCCAAATTGTGTAAAATAGCGCACCGCATTAATTTTTAACATCACCTAGAACATCTTATGTCCCGTATTTGCAACATCACATTTGCCATGCCGCACAAGGGCCGCCGCATTCATCGTTCCGGTCTTGCCAAGAAGAAGGGTGGTATCGGCCGTCACGTCACCAAGGTGGTGAACCGCACTGTTTATCCGAACCTCCAGGAGAAGCGCATCTGGGTGCCCGAGCTCAACGGTGGCAAGGGTGGCTACCTCCGCATGAAGATTTCCTGCAAGGCTCTGCGCACTATCTCCAAGAACGGTGCCTATAACACCCTCAAGAAAGCCGGGATTCTTTACTAAAAATCCTGTAGTTTTTTTGAACGGAGCGGTTGCCTCCTGCGTCTACAAGACAACGCCAGACCCGGAGGTGCCGCACGGCGGTTCAGTAACGAACGCGGACACCATTTGCAGAGCCAAGTGCCCTGCCTTCAGCTTTTAGAGATAGATTATAGAAATGACCCCGCAACAGACCAAGATCGCGCTTCGTATCAACGACGACAACCTCAACCACCACCTGTGGAACAACCGTGGTGTATGGTGGTGCCACGTGACGGTGCACAAGCCGGATGCAACGGCTGAGCGCCTGCGTTTCTCGCTCAAGACCCGCAATATTGAGCGTGCACGTCGTCTCCGCGACCGCATCTTCGAGGACATCCAGCGCCATTTCGGCATTGCTGCCTGAGTCCCCTGCCCTGTAACTTTTCCTTTCATCCGCACCCGGTAGAGATTCTGCCGGGTGCGTTTGTTTTTGGATCCGGCAGTATCGCACGCATTGAAGGTGCGATAAACGGGAAATCACCCTGGGGCGGGTATCGGAATTTGGCGCTCTGGTGTGCCGCACCCGGGGTAGAACAAGATACCCGGCAGAGCTCGAGGCTCTGCCGGGTATGAAATGAGAGTTGTGTGTTAAACCGCTTTAGTCATCGGCACCCACGGAGAGGGTGTCATCGGGCAGCGGGAGCTCCTCTTCGTCCATGTAGGTGGCACGGGGGATGGGGGTAGCGCCTTCTGCGGGTTCCACCACAATGTTGCGGTACTGGGAGAAGCCGGTACCAGCGGGGATGAGGTGGCCCAGGATGACGTTCTCCTTGAAACCTTCGAGCATATCCACCTTGCCGAGAGTGGCGGCCTCGGTGAGCACACGCGTGGTGTCCTGGAAGGAGGCGGCGGAGATGAAGGAATCGGTCTTGAGGGAAGCCTTGGTGATACCCGGGAGGATGGGCTCGCTGTCGGCCGGGCGGCCGTGCTGCTCCACGGTCTCCTTGTTGATGCGGGAGAGGGTGGTGCGATCCACCTCGTCACCCCAGAGGAGACCGGTATCACCCGGGTCCTTCACACGCACCTTGCGGAGCATCTGGGAAACGATGATTTCAACGTGCTTGTCGTTGATTTCCACACCCTGCACACGGTACACCTGCTGCACCTTGTTCACGAGGTGCTCCTGGAGGGCCTCCTTACCGCAGATGCGGAGGATTTCATCCGAAGCTTCGGAACCGTCGGAAAGCGGCTCACCGGCGCGCACATAGTCACCATCATGCACGATGATGTGGCGATCCATGGGCACGAGGTGCTTGATGGAGATGGTGCCCTCGTACTCATCGCTGGTCTGCAGCTTGGTGGAGCGCTTGCGGCTCTTGGTGGCGGCTTCCTTAGCGGCGGCATCGCGATAGATGGTCACGACCTTCTTACCACGAATC
>JAFXDR010000055.1 GCA_017521145.1 Akkermansia sp.
ATCGATGCCGTACTTCTTGCCGGCCTCGCCCCAGGCGGCCATGTTTTCCTTGCGCTCGGTGAGCTGCATGTGGGCGGATTCACCGGTGGAGCCGGTGATGAAAACGGACTTGATGCCCTGGCTGGCCAGGAACTTGGCCTGAGCGTCCACTGCATTGGGGTTGCAGGAGCCGTCGGCGTTCATCGGGGTGTGCGTGGCAGCGCAGAGACCGTGGATTTTGAATGTGGTTTCCATAGTTGTTTGTTGTGTTTTGTATGTAAGAATGTCCAGGACAATAAAAAGATTGCCCTGTGCTACTTTTAACGCAAAGGGCGGGATTTTTCAAGAATAAACTGCGTGGCGCGGCGAAATAGGGTTACTTTTCTGCTTTAACCCTGCGGAAACGCAGTTTCAGCTCGTCTTCCGGGCGGTTTTTTGCGCGGTTTCTGGAGCGGATGAAATCGCGTGCCTCAGCGGGCAGCTTGTCCATGATGTAGAAGTCTACCTCGGCATGATCATCGTCCTCAAAGGTGATGCCCACCAGCCATTTGTCCTTGTTTCGGAAAACTTCTGCCGTGTAGGGTTCGGAATCGGTCTGAATCCAGTTGTATTGGAAGGTACCCTTGTAGTTGCTGCCGCGCCAGCGGGCGGTGGAATCAGTTACCTCCACATAGCCTATCTTGCCATATTCCTGCCACTCGCCTTGCACCAGCTGGCGCGGGTCCTTGAACCAGCCCGGCAGCAGCAGAGCCAGGCTGCCAAGAACAGAGAGCATAACAATGAGCAGAATCAGGCGTGTGCGGTTCATACAATGGTGATTGTAACATATTCTGCCCGTTTTGCAATCATGGAAACTTGTGCTGCATCATTTCTGCATGAAGGAATTGGTGTTGCTACGGCATGGTGAATCCCAGTGGAATGCAGAGGGGCGTTTCACGGGCTGGGCAGATGTACCTTTATCGGTCAGGGGGAGGCGGGAGTCCGAGCTGGCCGGGCGTCGCCTCCGCGAGAGTGGGTTTCAATGCGGTGCGGCGTATACCTCGTTGCTCATGCGTGCGATTCATACGCTCAACATTGTACTGGCCGGGCTGGACCGGGCATGGGTGCCGGTTCATAAGGATTGGCGCTTGAACGAGAAACACTATGGAATTCTGCAAGGTAGAAACAAACGGGAAGTGACGCAGGAAATGGGTGAAGAACTGGTGCATCGCTGGCGGCGGGCGTATGACTGCCCCCCGCCCCCGCTGCCGGCGGGGGATGCGCGGCTGCCGGCAGAAGACCCACGCTATGCCTCATTGCCGCCCGCTATGTTGCCGGCTACAGAGTCATTGCAGGATACGCACCGCCGGGTGCGAGCCTGCTGGGAGGAATTGCTGCGCCCTGCCTTGTATGCAACGGGAGCTTTGCTGGTGGTGGCTCATGGTAACAGCCTCCGTGCGCTGGTGATGCACCTCCGGGGGCTTAGCCCGGCAGAGGTGGAACAGCTGGAAATCCCCACGGCACAGCCTTTGAAATTCCGATTTGATGATGATATGAAACTGCTACCATAAGGTGCTGCGTTCCACATAGGAACGCAGTACCGGGGAGCCGGGAGTAATTGACCATGCGGGGGTGGTCGTGTCATGCTTCGCAGCATGGCAATACGAATGAAAGAATGGGGCATGCTGGCGTATCCCCGCCAGGGGGTGCATCTCCCGCTCAATGCGTTGAATGATTGGTCACGTACCGGCCATGCCCTGGGGCAGGGAGTGGCAGCTGCCGGAACGGGCGCGGTTGAGCTGGCCGAAAAATTGCACAAGGTTGCAATTGCGGGAAGTGAGGCCGATGTAGCCGGCCAGTTGGAGACAATAGCCCGGGAGACTACTGAGGAGTTGCTCGACAAGCCGGTGCGTGATTGGGATTACAGCTGGCAGCAGGCATATACGCCCCGTGTGCAGCAGATGCTTTCAGAGTTGGAAGGAGATGCGCGTGAGCAGGCCAGCCGGATGAGTGAAGTCTATGGATACCGGTATTCCCTGATGGGGCGGCAGCGAATGGAGGTAGACCGCTTGAAACAGTCGCGCCGCCAGTGGCAGAACCAGGTGGATACCGCAGTGCAGCGGGGCGATGCTGAGGGGGCGCAGCGCTGGCTGGAGCAGGGACGGGCTGTATTTGTGCCGGAGGCTGACATGGAACAGCAGAAAGAGCAGGTGCAGAGCCGCTGTCTGCAATCCCGGTGGAGACAACGCTTGCAGCAGGAGCCTTATGCTGCCCTGGCGGCCTGGAATAATGGTGAGGAGCAGAAACCACAGGGTGAAGAAGAACTGCGTATCCTCTCCGGGGAAGTGGAGCAGACCCGCTCAGGATTGCGCAGCGCCTGGGCTTTGCAACTGGCTGAGGGGGTGGCCCAGGGAGTGGAACCGGATGCCAGTGAATTGCAGCAAGCCGAGGAAGCCGGACTCATCAGTCCGGAGTTGAATGCATCTGCCCGCCAGCCGCGACAGGAACTTTCCGCATCCTCTGCCTGCAACTGGTTGCGCCGTATTGATGAACGCGGAGAAAAGGATGACGAGCAATTGATGGTGGAAATAGCCCTGGCTCCGATTCCGATGACTGAGCGCCGCACTTTGCTGCAGCGTTTGCAGGGCACGGCGGCGGTACCGCCTCAGCAGCGCATGAATGTGAGCCGCAGGCTCTGGAACATGTACCACGAGGGGCGGTTCGGCAGCCCGGGCGATGAGGAGGCTCTGCGCTGCCTGGGCCGCCTGCAGGAGGAGGCCCCGGCCCGCCTGGCGGTCGATAATGGGAAACAATGTGAACAGTGGCTTGATGATTTGCAGAATGCAAGCGATGAATGGGTATGTTTTGAAACTGAATAAAGTGTTATGAATCAAGAAAATGTAATGGAAATAGAGCAGCGGGACCCCATCCCGCTGGAGTCACTGGCTCCCTTGCCTGAGGTAAATATCGGCAGGGAATTGGAAAAAGAACGTTATTGGAATAAATTGCTCACGGGTGATTTATCCGCCGTACCGGCAGATGTGCGCCACAAAGCCGGGGCTGATGATGAATCGCAACCGGCAGAGGAGCGAGATTACCGCCTCATGAACAATATCAACCGTTCCTGGGTGGTGGATCACCGTGATATGAGCCGCGAACAGGTCCGGGCTGCCTGGCCTGAAATGAGGCGTAACCTGACCCGGGAGCTCGGTGTGGGTGATTCCGAGCCTGAGCTTTACACGGCTTTATCGATTCAGAACCAGGATGCTCCCGATTGGAAGAAAGCGCGTAAGCTGTACGAGGATAATTACCGGGCCGCTCTGGAGGGCAGAACCGTTGAACAGCCTGAAAATGAAGATGAGCGCCTGGTGTGCCGGAATGCCATGCAGCATGCTGCACAAACCAGAGAGGAATATATGCCGCTGGCAGAGGCTGTTTCTGATGCCTGGGCATACATCAAGGCTCGTGAATCCAGCCCGCTGGCATTTCCTGATATGGTCATGGGAGTGCCTGGTCTGGTAAAGGCTGTTGATACCCTGGCCGATATGGAACCCGCAGACCGTGCCCGGGTGTATGCCATTGCACGCTCACTGGATTCCACCCGCAGACTGGAGGAAAAACCTGCCCATCTGGGGGAGGCGGTGCTGCACAGCATGCGGCGTGGTTCAGCCGATCTGGGACACGCTGCACTGCAGGGCCTGGGGCATGCGACCACGGCTCTGGTGAAAGCTGCCGGTGAGACCCTCGATAGTGATGGAATCCGCCAATTCAGTGTTGCTGCCGATAAGCGCCTGCAGACATTGCATGAGCTGCGTCAGCTGGCTCAGGGGGAAATATTTCCCATTGACCTGGGTGAGGATGCCGGGCTGGCAGAGCAGATGACGGTGGATGCTGCCGGTGCCTTGCCTGGTGCAGCTCTCGCATTCATGGGCGGGGCAGGCTTTGCTGCTCTTACCGTAGCAGGAACTGGTGCCGCTGTAGCCGAGGCCAGAAAACGCTCGCCCAAGGGACGGCAGGAGCTCCAGACGGCTGCGGGTATTCTGGGCGCTGGTCTGCAGAGTGCCATCTACATGGGTATGAGCCGCATTGGAGCCCGGATGCTGGACCGCTCCATCAAAGGGTTCCTTAATGCATCGGGCTCCGGGGTGAAAGGTTATTCCCTCGCAGCACTCAATGGCCTGGCTACCCTGACAGCAGAAAATGCCAAGCTGCTTCTGGCCGGTAAGGCGGCACAAGCAGCGGAAATGGGCGCACAGGAGCTGGCCGCCAGGGTGGATAAGGTGGCTTCCAATATCGATTGGGAGGCTTTCGGGGATAATTTCACCGATATTGAAGCCAACATGCGCGAAGCGGCCATGAATCTGCCCTTTGTGCTGATTGCTGCGGGGCGCGCAGCGTTGCACCATTTCCGTTCACCTTCTGCGCTGCTGGATAATGGTGAATTGCTGGCAGAATGGGGGGTGAATGAACCCACTCGCAAGCGCATTCTGGAGGAACCGGATATTCACCTTCAGAGTGATATGCTGCGCGATGCCCTGCGCAGCAGTAAGCGCTTTGCTGGCAGTGGTGCGTTGGAGCTGTTGCTGCGCTCATTGAAATTACTTAACACGGAACACCATATAGGATTCAAGGAGGAGCAGCAAGCCCGTGATTTCCTGCGTAAACGTTCCGATTTCGATAGCCTGGCACATCCTAAACCGGAAGAGCGTAACCTGAGTGACCCGGAGACGATTCTCACGATGGCGGAGCACGCCTCCGGGCGGCGCAGAATGCCTTTGAATGTTGAGAAGTCTCTGCCGTATCTTCAGCTTTACGATTCCTGGTTCCAGAAGGGAAACGGGCAGATGCTGCTGAATCATGATGCCGCAAAGAGCCGGTATTATGCCTATTGCGAGATGCTTGGCAAGCGTGGTAATTATGTTCCGAATTATCTGAAACTGAATGGCCTTTATACCCCGTACCGGGAGGAAGGTGTCCGGGCGCTTTTCAATGATGCGGTGCTGGAGACTAAAAACCTGAGCTACCAGTGCCTTTTGAATACTGAAACGCTTGATAGCCTGAAAAATTCGTACAAGAGCCTGGAACATGCCCAGCGCATGACCGAAGCGCGGCGTTCCTTCATGATTACCGAAATGTGCAACGCTATCATGCGGTGCACAGAGGGAATGCCTGTTAATGAATCCATGGAATTACTCTGTGATAATCTGGGGCATATGTATGCAGAACGCAAAAGAGCTTCCCGCTGGGCTCCCAACTGGTGCAGGAATCTGAAGCCTGCGGTTTACAAGAACTGTTACGAAACTGCCAGAGCGAAACTGGGGAGGAGCCGGGAGAAGCAATACACGGAGCTGCAGGAATCGTACCGTAACATTCTGGGCATCAGAGCCTGCGCTGAGGCTATTATGGAGACTCTGCCTCATCTGCGGGATTTTCAGGAGGCTCTGAGTATGGGACATGCTCCCAGGGATGTTTTTGCTCATTTGCTGAATCGTGAATTTGCAGATGAACTGAATCCGGAGACGTGGAAATATCCTCCTATAACGCAATCTGTTCCAAACAAGGGAGATAACATGTACCGACTGGAGAAATACAAGAAGGATATCTCCCTGTATTCCGATTTGAGCGGGTTTAATCTGGAAAGCTGCCAGGATGGAAACGGTAAAACGCTATGGCGCATGAAGCGTCCGGACGGGCGCTACACCCATTGGTACAAAGCGCCCGGTTATGCGGTCAATGCCCTGGTGGGCAATGTGGAGACTTCATTCCTGCCTATGGGCAAGAATACGCTGTTGAAAGAATTAAGTCAGGGCGTTGTGGTGTTTGATCGTAACCAGTCAATCTACAACCGCCGTCTCGTGTTCTCGAGCATGGCTGCTGTGCCTTTGGAATTTGACCACCTGGGTAGAACGGCTACCCGCGATTTGTGCACACGCTGGCTGGGAGATTCCACGCTCTATTCTGCCGGACTTGAATTTGCCCGGGCGAACAGGAACTGGAAACGCTTTAAAGGACGAATGCTGGATTTGTCATTCAAATCCATGGAAGACGGTTCTGACCGCTATCTGGTGCGTTTCAACCACCCTCTCACCCCGCTTTCGGTATCCCGCATCCGCTTTACCACATACTGGAACCGCATGCTTAATTCCGGTTGGGTATCACCACAGGAAGTGGCTGATTTGCTGGTTGAGAATAAGATTATTACGCCTGAGCGCCGCGATTATTACCTGCGAGTCGGGCTTGATCATTCAAAAACCATTGAGAGAATGACTGGTCCGGCTCGTCGTGCCTATCTGGCTGAACACCATAACTGGATGATTTCAGGAGACCCGATGACGATGAACGCAAGGCTTGCCCGGTATATGGCTGAGCTGAATCTGCGCTATATGCTTGTGCATTTGCAGGATTCTCACCTTCCGGATTCGGTCAAGCAATGGTTCCTGACTACCCCGTTCTGTGAGTACGGAGGCAAACAGCCATTTATCCGCAAGAGAAAGAGAATTACCAAGGCAAATCGTGTGGATGCTTCGGAAGTGAAGGATATGATTCCGGAAATCCGCGCATTCCGCGATAGGTATTCAACGGAAAATCCTGTTCCGTTAGAAAATCTGATGAGAGCAGCCTATGAACCGCCGGTTCAGCAGCGCCTTGAACAAGGCTGGTGTTACGCCCTGGGGGGCGATCGCTCCTTCCGTTCAGCTGGTCAGGCTTTCTGGAATCTTCTGGAGGATCCCGGGAAAGGCTGGAAACTTCTGCCGGAGCATGAACGCACCAACCTTCAGACGGAACTGGCAGAATTCTTTGGTGAGCGCTCGCCGGAGGCGGTGATGCAGGAGCTTGCTGATGTGTTGCATCAATACCCGGCTCTGCGGGAATACGGAGTGACGGTGCGCGGGGCGCAGAACCTGAGCCGAATGGTGCTTGACCCGATTAAGACGGTCAATGTAGCCGATCCTGTCCTGACCGCCAGAGGATACCAGCGCTTGGACCGCTACGATATCGTAAAGAAAGGCTACACTATGGAAAACGATGTATCTCTTCCCGAGCACATGCGCGGGGATGAACGCGTGATGCCCGCGCTCCGCCTGCTCACGGAACTGCGCCGCAGCGTGGTTCGTGTTCCATACGTGGATAACGATGGAATCTGGTGGAATCGTGAACGTTATGGCGGAACCGATGGCAAATACCCGCGCAGTATAGATGAACGCTGGACTCCGGAGGTGGGGCTCCGGTCTTTCCTGAATTACTTCAACCGGGTAGCAGAAATGGGGGGTGACGGCGTGTTGAATGTATGCGGAGTGCCGATGGGGGGGATTCGCCCCGGCGAAATAGATGTTTCGCGCCTGCGCCATGTCACTGTGTACAGCACGTACCGTTCTCCCGAACAGCTGGTGCGCCTTATGCCCGGTCAGATGGACTCTCCCAACCCGTATCAGCGTGCGCCTTATGTGGTGCACACATCGAATGGTGTGCCTTTGCTGCCCGAACTGCTGAGCCGGAGCGATACGGATATGATGAAGGCGCTCATACCGCTCAATCATTTCGCAAGCAATGTGGAACGGGCATATGACTTCGCTACGAACCATTACCTGCGCGTGCGCCAGGTGGATGCAAACATGCATAGTCTGCTCCAGCAACGCACCAAATCCGTTGAGGCCTGGGCCAAAGGCGATGAAATGACCATCAATAATGAGGAGCTCTTCATGCAGTTGTTCCAGGATTCCCACTTATCCAGCTTCCTGGAAAACCGGAACCCGGAGGAGCTGACCCGGGGCGAGGCTCTGGTCTCTGAGCTGGCTCGCCGCATATTGCTGGCAGAATATGGCGGAGACCAGGAAATCCACACTCAGAACCTGGTGGATTTCTGCGATAAAATACGAGAGAATCCGGAAAATCTGGAATTGATTAAGAAGACCTTACACCGGGTGGTCTCTCCTGAACCGGATAAATACAGCCCGGAAGAATTGCAATACCACGCACCTGATATTGAATATACCCCGATTCCCGATGATGCTGAGTAATATAGATGAGGAGTTCCGCGAGCGTCTGGCAGACCCGCTCTGGCGCTTGAATAACTTGTATTGGATAGAGAACAAGGCAGGGCGCATGCAGCGGTTTTCCCCCAATGCGGCACAGTTGCGTCTGCACCGCCAGCTCTGGCACCGCAATGTGGTGCTCAAGGCGCGTCAGCTGGGTATTTCCACCTATGTGGCTATGCTCATGCTCGACCACTGTCTGTTCACGCCCAATTTTCACGCGGGAATTATAGACAAGACCCTGCCGGATGCTGAACAGAAGCTGGAAAAAATCCGTTTTGCCTGGGAGCACCTGGATTTCCTGCCGCCCCATGCAAGCGAGGAAGACCGCGCCCTGGCCTGCGTGGGTTTCCTCATCAAACAGCAGACCGGCATGGCAAAAAAGGGAGGCTGGCACCCGGCGGCCGATGCCCGTGGGCGTCTGGCTTTTGCCAATGGCAGTGATATACGCCTGGGTACCACGCTGCGCGGCGGTACTCTGCAGCTGCTGCATGTGAGCGAGCTGGCGCATGTTTCGGTGCATGCGCCCTGGCGGGCCCGGGAAATCCGCAGTGGTGCCATCAATACCGTGCCGGCAGAGGGTACTATCATTCTGGAAAGCACCCACGAGGGCGGGCGTTACGGCGTGAATTATGAGCTCACGTCGCAAGCTATGGAGAATTCCAGCAAGAGTGAGCTTTCGCCGCTGGATTTCCGCTTCTTCTTCATGAGCTGGTTTGATAACCCGGATTACGCTTTGCCGGGCAAGGCCGGGTGGTCTGATGCGCAGGCGGCATATTTCGAGAAGCTGGAGACGGAGTGCGAGGTGCAGCTCAGCCATGCACAAAAGCTCTGGTATGCCCGCATGGAGCGCACTATGGGCGCAGCTATGCGGCAGGAATATCCCTCCACTCCGGATGAGGCTTTCGCTACGGGCAATGATGGTGCCATCTATGGCGCCCAGATTGCCCGCCTGCGTGAGAAAGGCCGCATTGGTGGTGAGTTCGATTATAATCCGCAGGAGCCGCTTTACACGGCGTGGGATTTAGGGCTGAGCGACCACACGGCTATCTGGCTGGTGCAGAATTACGGGGGCAATGTCTACTGGCTGAACCACTATGCAGCCAATCAGCTGCCGCTGGAGCATTTTGCCGGGAAAATCCGCGAGTGGGAGCAGAGCTATGGTCATATCGCTGCCCATTTCCTGCCGCATGATGCCGCCCATCGTGACCCGCACGGCCAGTCCTACGTGGAGAGCCTGGCTCGCGAGGGAATCTGTGCGGTGCGTGTGGTGCCGCGCACGCCGGATATCTGGCGGGGAATCAATTCTCTGCGTGGTATTCTGACCCACAGCTGGTTCCACCGCGATACCCTGCAGCAGCGGGTGAATCCACGCGGTGAGAAAGAACCCTCGGGCTTGCGCTGCCTTGAAATGTACCGTACGGCTCCGGCGGGGGCTTCTGGCACATACCGCGAGACTCCGGTGCATGATGCAAGTTCCCACTCGGCCGATGCCGCCCGCATGTTTGCCGAGGCGCTCTCTCACGGTATGGTGTACCCGGTGCAGTTGCGCCTCAGCTCTCGGCGGGCGCGCATGTGAACGACCTCCCTATGAATACAAACGAAAAACAACACAACTGGCTGACTGGTCTGCTGACCGGCTGGGGTATCAAGGAATCATGGGCGAAGCTCATTGCCGGGGCTCTCATCGGGGCGCTGGCATCTGCGGGGCTCCTCTGAGGCAGAAATCAGCATAAATTAATACCTGAAAGGTAGACAAAAGCACCTGAGCAGCTGCTCAGGTGCTTTTTTTTCTTGCTCATGGAGCATAGAGTGGTTAGAATAACAGCTGATAGAGCAGATGTTCCAGTCAAGTACCCAGAGCACAGATTCCTACCGCCGGGCTTTGAGAGCCGGGGCTCAGGTGGCGTTGCTGGTAGTCATGGTGCCGCTGGGAATTGCCGGTGGCTGGTTTGTGCTTGCGCCCTCGTCTCAGATGCTGGTCGAGCGGGCCTCTACCGGGGCAGACCGGGCCGCGTTGCTGGAGCTGGTGAACCGGGCACAATCTCACCCGGACACCGCTCGCGAACTGGAGACTCTGCTGGGGCAGGATGCCGGAGCGCTTCAGGCGCTGGCAGAGCTGGCGACCGGGCATGAGGAGGCGCTCATGTGCCTCATTTCCATGGCTCGAGTCCAGCCGGAGGCTATGGACAGGCTGGCAGACTTGCATCTCACCTATCCCTTTGCTCAGGAAATGCTGCGTCACATGGCACCTTCGGGAATGCCCGCACTGCGCCAGAGTGCTGAAACCTGCGCTAATGCCATGTTTATGCTGGGGGTAGCATATGAAACCGGCAGTCATACGCCGCAGAGCTGGCAGCAGGCAGCCCAGTGGTATTATCGAGCTCTGGATATGGGGTATCAGGCGGCTGCTCCTTATTACGCCATGGCTGCTTATGAAGCCGGATTAGAGTGCCAGAGTTCGCCGGAACAGGCTGTACTCTGGTTCCGGGCGGCAGCAGAGTCCGGGCATGCTGCAGCGCAGTGCGCGCTGGGGGTGCATTATGCCGGCGGAGAGGGGGTGGCGCAGAATCTGGCTGCCGCCGTGGAGTGGTACCGCCGCTCGGCAGAGCAGGATTTTGTGGATGCACAGTTCAATCTGGGCTGGTGTTATCTGCATGGTGAGGGCGTCGAGCCCGATGCGGCGGCGGCGGTGGAATGGTTTCGCAAGGCTGCGGTCAGAGGGGATGACCTGGCGCAGTATTACCTGGGCCGGGCTTATGAACAAGGGGAAGGGGTGGCGTGTGATTGCCATCACGCTGTCCACTGGTACACCGGGGCTGCAGAGCAGGGGAATGCTGCGGCTCAGTTCGCACTGGGGCATTGCTATGCGCGGGGCTTTGGCGTGGAGCAGAACTGGCAGCAGGCCGTGTATTGGTATCAACTTTCGGCAGAGCAGGGGCGCGCTGAGGCGCAGCAGGCTCTGGCCACCTGTTATGAAATGGGGCTTGGCGTGGTACAGGATGCCGCGCGTGCCCGTTATTGGCGCAACCGCGCTTCTCAGCAATCTCAACCTACTATACCTGAATCATGAAAATACACTATTTGATTCTTCCGCTCATGCTGGCTTCCTGCTCGCTTATCCGCCCGGTTTCCAAGCCGTATTTCAACGATGATTGCGGTGAGGGGCGCATCGGTTATTGCATCAACGGCCGCGATGACCGCCGCTGGCATGCCGCTGTGGCTGCGGCGCACGATGCCCAGCTCCAGGCTGCGACCAAAGCCCAGGTGGAGCGCGATTTCGGCCCCATGCATGTATCGCTTCCCGGTGCGGGCAACACGGAATCATTCGTGTACTTCTACTTTGACCATCCGAAGAATACGGCCACCTATACCCACGCCCTGCGCTTCGATTTCACGGCTGCTGGCCGCGTGTCCCGCGCAGAGGTTATCCTGATGGAAGACCCTTCTCTTGTGGAGCCGCATTAATGGCGGGATAGGGATTGCATACAGCCCCTGTGACCACCTGGATTCTTGCTTATGGATGGTCATGATTGGAATTTGTCCGGATTTTTTTGTCACAGTAACTAATTTTCTCTTGACTGGGCTGTGGGTGTCGTGTATACTACGCCCGCAACCAATCCCAAGGCGGGATAGCCAAGTGGCCTAAGGCAACGGTTTGCAAAACCGTCATTCGTGGGTTCAAATCCCACTCCCGCCTCTCATCAGCAAAAGCAGCAACGGTTTCGTTGCTGCTTTTTTTACTGCTTGCAATGCAGGTACAGAAGTGGTAGAGTAGCACCCGGCGCGCCAGTATGAAGAATATTCTCGAAATCAACAAGCTTTGCATGCACTTTCCGGTGCGTGGTGGCGCGTTTCACCGCCGGATAGGCACGCTGAAGGCGGTGGATGGTGTTTCGCTGAGCATTGCTCCCGGCGAAACCCTGGGATTGGTGGGCGAAAGCGGCTGCGGCAAGAGTACGCTGGGGCGTTGCATTGTCCGCTTGCTGGAACCAACGGCTGGCACAGTTCATATTCTCGGGTACAACGTGACTCACCGTTCCGAATGGCGTATGCGCCGCCTGCGCCGCAAGGTGCAGATGGTGTTCCAGGATCCGGCGGGTTCACTGAACCCGCGCATGACGGTGCGGCACCTGATTGCCGAGCCTCTGAACATTCATGGCATTGGAACGAGCAGTGCCCGTAAACGACGAGTGGCTGAGTTGCTCGATATGGTGGGACTGCCTTCCACGGCGCTTGAAAAGTTCCCGCACGAATTCTCCGGCGGCCAGAAACAGCGCATCGGCATTGCCCGTGCACTGGCCATGGATCCTAAACTGCTCGTGTTGGATGAACCGGTAAGCGCACTTGATGTCTCGGTGCAGAGCCAGGTGCTCAACCTGCTGCTCACGCTGCAGCAGGAGCTGAACCTGGCCTATCTCTTCATTTCGCATGATTTATCGGTGGTGCGCCATATTTCTGACCGCGTGGCGGTCATGTACATGGGCAAGATTGTAGAATTGGCGGATGCTGACCGCCTGTACGACCATCCCTGCCACGCTTACACCCGCGCGTTGCTTTCTGCCATCCCGAATCCCGACCCCACCGACCGCCGTCATACCCCCATTCTGCCGGGGGATGCTCCTTCTCCCGTGGACCCGCCGCCTGGCAGTGCCTTTGGCCGTCGCATCAACCACCCGTATCTGGAAGCCACGGTGGGTATGGATCTGACTCCGCGCGAGCTGGAGCCCGGGCATTGGGTGGCCCCCGACCCCTGCGCGGTTTCACTGACTGATTTACAGCGTCTGGGGGTAGATATATACCAGTGATTTCGGCGTGCTTACGCCCTTTTGGCTTGCCCCGGCAGGGGAGGGCGTGCTACACTGCTGGCATGTCCCGAATTGATGACCTTTTTGCTTTTCTGAGCATTCCGAGCGTATCGGCCCAGGCAGAGCATGCCGCTGATGTAGAGCGCTGCGCAGATTTCCTTGTAGACAAGCTGACCCACATTGGTTTCAGCGCCACGAAGTACCTCACGGATATCCACCCCATTGTGGTGGCTCACAGCCCCAGGGTGGCGGGGGCGCCCACGGTGCTTATCTACGGTCATTACGACGTGATGCCGGTTGACCCCATTGCCGAGTGGAAGAGCGACCCCTTCAAACCGGAAATCCGCGATGGCCGCGTGTATGCCCGCGGCGCTTCCGATGACAAGGGCGAGATCATGGCCATGATTCTTGCTGCTGAGGAAGTAATGGCTGAGGATGGCTCTCTGCCGCTGAATGTGATTTACCTGCTGGAGGGTGAAGAGGAACGCGGCTCTGCCAGTCTGTATGAGTTCATGAAGCGCCCGGATGCTAAGGACCTGCTCGCCTGCGATGTGATTGTGGTGAGCGATACCGGCATGGCTGCGGTGGATATTCCCTCCTTCTCTTATGGTCTCAAGGGGCTCTGCTGCTTTGAGCTGGAAGTTTCCGCACCCGCCATGGATCTGCACTCCGGCATTTTCGGTGGTGCTGTGGCCAATCCCATTACCACGCTCTGCGAAATGATTGCCAGCACGCACGATGCCGATAACCATGTGAGCATCGAGGGCTTTTACGATGGGGTCATGGAAATCCAGGACTGGGAGAAGGAAAGCTGGCGCCGCGTGCCCGGCATGAGCAATGAAGAACTTGCTACGCTCACCGGCGTGCCGGAGCTGCGTACCGAGAAGGGCTTTACCGGTGCAGAGTGTGTATATGCCCGCCCCACGTTCGAGCTCAACGGTATTTCCGGCGGCTATGAGGGCGAGGGCTCCAAGACGGTTATCCCGACCCATGCCATTGCCAAGATGAGCTGCCGCCTGGTGCCCGGTCAGGTGCCCGAGGAGGTCATGAAGAAAGTGGAAGCTCATTTTGTGAAGGTTTGCCCGCCCAGTGTGCGTATGAAATTCACCCCGCAGCACACCGGCGAGGCTTACCTGAGCGACCCGAATTCTCCCTTCGGTCTGGCTGCTCAGCAGGCGCAGGAAATGACGTTCGGCAACAAGCCCGTGCTCGTGCGCGAGGGTGGTTCCATTCCGATTATTGCCGAGGTTTCCAAGGTGCTGGGCAAGGATGCTCTCTTCCTCGGCCTCGACCTGCCCGATGCCCGCATCCATTCGCCCAATGAGAATATGCGCGTGGAAATCTTTGAAAAGGGCATTGAGATGGGCAAGAATATGCTGCGCCTTATGGCCAAAGCTCAGTAATGATGGATGCCGTTTCCATACGCGATGTACACAAAAGCTTCCCCGGTCACTGGGGCAGGGGGGGCGTGTATGCCGCCAAGGGCGTGAGCCTGAGCATCCCCGAAGGCGGCGTGTACGGCCTCATTGGCCCCAATGGCAGCGGCAAGAGCACGGTCATGAAATTGCTGGTTGGTCTGCTGGCGCCGGATGCGGGGGAATGCCGCGTGTTCGGCCAGCCGGCCACTGCGGCTTCCAATCGCCGGGAGATTGGCTTCCTGCCGGAAAATCCCTATTTCTATAAATTCCTGACCGGGGCAGAGACTGTGCGATTCTATGGCCGCCTGTGTGGGCTGCGTGGAGCCGCACTGCAGCAACGCACCCGGGAATTGCTGGAGCTCGTGGGGCTTACCGAGGCGGCTGACCGTCGTCTGCGCGGCTATTCCAAGGGCATGCTGCAGCGCATCGGCCTGGCGCAGGCGCTGGTGCAACAGCCGCGCCTGCTGGTGCTGGATGAACCCACCGCCGGGGTAGACCCCATCGGCTCCCGTACCATCAGGGATATTATCCTCAATATCAGGCAGCAGGGGGTCACGGTGTTCCTTTGCTCGCACCTGCTGGAACAGGTGCAGGAAATCTGCGACCGCGTGGGCGTGCTCTACCAGGGTTGCCTTATTGCTGAAGGCTCCATGGATGAGCTCACCCGCGATGACCGCCACAGTGAAATTACGCTTAGTAACCCCAGTCCGGAATTGCTGGACCAGATGCGCCGGCTGGCGGGGGATGCATGGCAGGATTGCCGCCCCGCCCGTAATTCATTGGAGACGGTGTTCCTGCGGGGCATTCAGGCAAAGCTGCGCGAGCAGCAGAAATCAGAATGATTGGCTGATTTTGCTCATGGCCTGGCGCAGGGCGGTGGAGCCGTAGCATTTTTCCTGAGCTACACGCAGGCAGGCCAGGCGGAACGCGTTCATGGCCTGTTCCATTTGCTGGAGGTAGCGTAACCGCGAAGCCCGGCTGATAGTGGAGCCATTTGCAATTTCTGCGGCTTCCTGGAGCTTCTGAAACTGTTCCATCTTGTGGAGCAGCCGGGGGGCGGCGGCATCGGCGCTGGCGGTGCTTCTCACATGAGATAGCTGGTCGCTCATGCCATTGAGAACCTGGAGCCGCAGGTCGAGTAGCTCTGCCTGCGGGGAACTCTCAAGTTCATTTTTCGTGAATACGCCCACAGCCTGTGCTGGAATGACTGTGCCAAGCAGGGCTGCGGCCAGGATGATGAGTCGCTTCATGATGTGGGGTTATTCCTCTCTGCCGGGAATGGAATTGAGCACCGGTCCCAGGGAATCCAGCAGAGCCTGGGAGCCATAACCATTGTTCATGCCGATGCGGATGAAGGAGTCAAGGAATGTGCTGACAATCTGCTGCACCTCCTGCACATTGATAGCCGCGCGCACCTGTTGCTCAACTGCTGCACTGGGCGGAGCCATGGCTTCGGAGCGGCTCTGCAGTTCAATCATGCGCCTGGTCAGGCTGGTAATCTGCGGCGCTGCGGCATCGGCACTGGCCTGGTCTTTTACTCCTGCCAGCACGCCGGATAATTCCTTGACTACTGCCAGCACATCCTGGGCCATGGTGATATAGCCCTGCGCTTCCTGGCTGGGGGCTGCAGGGGGAACTACCGGCGCTCCCTTGCCCAGGGAGATATCTGCCAGTGCCAGGGGGGCTGCTGCGAGTGTGGTGAACAATATTGCTTTCATGCTGTTGCGCCTTCTGCTGGGCTCCATGTTACCGCCTGCATCATCCTTTGTCAATCCTTGAATGCCCGCGACCATGTCGGCAGAACGGTACACGATTATGCCCGCACGGCCGGGGTGGTTGCGTATCTGCGGGCGCAGGGCGCTCATAGCGGAAAAAATTGATTTTGGAATCCGCTTCCCTATGTCAGCCACTGATAGCGTTTGGAAATTGAGACGTGCCTGCGGCATCTGGCTGCTGCTGGTCTGCATGCTTACCTTTCCCGGGGGCCGGGGCTGGCTGCTGAAATATATGGCAAGGTGATTTCATGGTCCGCAAGTTCTTCTACAAGGACAAGTGCGATGTCTGTTTCTTTATGAGCGGTCGCGAGGATTACGACTTCTTTTCAGGCGAAATGGAGACTTCGCGGTAGGCCCGGCAGGCCTTGCGCCAGCGGTAGATGGTGCGAATGGAGATGACCGAGATACACACGATGAAGAGGAGCGCGATGAGTTCCTCACCCCGGGGCTTCGGGGAATGCGTTTGCAGTATATACTGGTTCACCAGGTAGTGGGCAGAATAGAGAAGCGTCACCACGGCCAGGGGAACATAACCGAGTCCGGGGCGCTCCGGGGTTGAATCACCTGTTGCTTCGGTGGGGGGCGGGGCATCCGGCAGGTATTGGTGAATCCGGTATTCCAGCTCACGCACATTGTCTACATGCAGGAAGCCCTTCGGCATGAGTG
>JAFXDR010000056.1 GCA_017521145.1 Akkermansia sp.
TCATCTGTGGCCAATACGCCGAAGACCGGCAGCTGAATATCACCGGAAAGACGCCCATACTGTACATCGGTCAGCTGCACACCGGCAGGGATACTCTCCAGATACTTGAGAATCTGCCCGCGCTTCGTCTCCATGGGAATCTGGAGGAATTTCTCCTGGCGGTCTGTCTGGTGCACACCGGCGCGGCTGGCCACCACCCCCATCTGGGTGAAGTCCATGTTAGCGCCGGAAAGCACCACAAGGCATTTCTCACCGGGTTTGATGTTACCCTTATGCCAATCCTGAAGCAGAGCAGCCAGCCCCATGGCACCCGAGGGTTCAGTGATGACGCGGATACTGTTCCAGAGCGAACGGATAGCCTTGCAGACCTCCACGTTGGTAACGGTCACAAAACCATCCAGCAGTTCCCGGCAGAGCTCATACGTGAGCTCACCAGCCGTACGCACTGCCGTACCATCGCAGAACACATCCACATACGGCAGGGTCTTGCGCCCGCCGCTTTCTACCGCAAGCTTCATGGAAGCCTGATTCACGCCCTCCACGCCGATGCACTTGCACTCCGGCCAGAATTTCTTGAACCAGCAGGCGCAGGCTGCAGCCAGACCACCGCCGCCAATCTGCAGGTAAACGCGGTCGAAAGCACCTTCTCCGCTCATGACCACTTCATCGGCCAGCGTACCCTGCCCGCCCATGGTATACAGGTGGTCATACGGGTGCACGAAAGTAAGGCCATTCGCATCGGCAAACTCATGAGCCGCAGCAGAGGCCGCATCGTAGGAGTCGCCCACCAGCACAATTTCCACATGCTCGCCACCATGCATGCGCACCGCATTCTGCTTCACCTCCGGCGTGGAACGCGGCATGAAGATGTGAGCCTTGCAGCCCAGGCGGCTGGCTGCGCGTGCCACGCCCTGACCGTGGTTGCCGGCAGAGGCAGCCACCACGCCCTTGCTGCGCTGCTCTGGGGTAAGCTTGGCCATGCAGTTATAAGCACCGCGCCACTTGTACGCCTTAATAGGGCCCAGGTCTTCGCGCTTGGCAAAAATGGCAGCATTGATTCCGGGTAAATGGAGTTCCTGCATCGGGGTTGCATCGCCCACGGCATACACGCGCTGGCGGGCTTGCAGGATTTCATCGAAAAGCTGGTCCTTGAGTGTGCTCATAGCTGTGTCCTGATGCAGAGCATTCTACACCATTCCCGGTTCCGGGCGCAAGCGCGGAATGCGTTCACCTAGTAAAAAGGCAGAGAATTTACATACTTACCGCTTGTACAGCAGGCCGATTACTGGTACAATCCGGCGCATGAAGATGAACCGCCTGAGCCTGGCGCTACTCCTGGGTTGCTGCCTGTTCCTTACTGCCTGTGGTCCCCGTGACCGGGGCCATGCCACCCCGGAAGCAGCTCACGAACTCTCGCTCATTTCTGCCTGCCTGCCGGAAATCAGCATTGAAGAAGTCCTGGAGCTGCCCGCAGCAGATGAAATTCACCTCCTGATGAGTGACTTCGCCGCCTCTGCCAATGCCGGGCTGTTATCGCGCCCCTCCGGGGTGAGCATGCTGCACCTGGCCTGCCTGTTCAAGAAGCCGGAGCTGGCGCGCTGCCTGCTGCTGGACCATGCAGACCCGAACGCCGTGACCGCCATGGGAGATACCCCGCTGGGGCTCGCTGTTTCCATGCGCGGATGCGAAGACGAGGGAACCAATGAGGACACCCTCATCCGGCTTATCGATGTGCTGGTGGCCGGCGGAGCCGACATCACCCGCCACACCGGCGAAGATATACCCCTGCTCAACTATGCCGGTCTGAACTGCTACAGCGAAAAAGTATTCCTGCACCTGCTGGAGCTCGGTTGCCCGTACGACGAGACCAGCGCCCAGGCTCCTGCCATGATGGGCTGGAACACCGCCCTCAAGCGCATGTTGGAACTCGGAGCGGGCAAATCCCCCAATGCCCTGGAGACCATGCTGCTCATGGCCGCCGCCAACCTGCATGTCGATACCGTGCAATTGCTGCTGGAAGCGGGCGCAGATGTCAATGCCCACCAGCTCAGCGGCACCACCCCGCTGCTGGAAGCCGCCGGGCACCTGCTTTCCCCCGCTGAAGAAAGAGAAGATGAACACCGTAAGGCCATCTTCGATGTCTGCGCCACCCTCATCAAACACGGAGCCGACCCCCACCTCAGCGAAATGCGACAGGAAGGCTCCCCTGCTTTCTGCGCAGCTGATATCCTTACCAAAGACCAGGAATCTGTGCAGGAACTCAGAAACCGCGGCATTTCCCTGGAGCAGAAGCCAGTTGCATTCACTTCCGGCGTGCCTCTTCTGGAACAGATCGGCAAGGCAACCGTGCTGGAACAGGTACCCCCGGCCGAGGCTTTTAATGCTATCGCAAGTGTGCTTTCGCCGACAGAAGAAATGAAGCAGCACTCCCTGTACCATGATGCCCTGCCCATGGCGGTGGAACTGCTGCACAGCATCGACCCGGCGCGCGCATCCCAGGTAATTGCGGCCCTGCCCCTGTGGAGCGGAGCAGAGGCATGGAACAACGCCCACGGAGACCTGCTGATTCCCGCGCTCACCGCCTGCGAGCAGATTGTGCTGCCCAAGGCCATCATCTGCCACGCGGCAGAGCATCTGAATGCCGCCGGCAAAGTGGATAACGCCGCTTACGTGATTGAACTGCTGGCCCGTTGCAGTGATTCTGACGCCGAAATTGAGCAATACAGCACCCATGAATCACGGCCGCTCAAAGCAGGGGCACTGGCAGCCAGGCTCCGTAAGGCAGGCTTACCCACACCGCGCGATGGCGATGTGCAGCTCTGGCTCGATAACCACCAGCGCGCGGCAGATTCCCCCGTCATTCAGAAAGCCGTACTCCTCACCTCACTTTCCCGGCTCTGGTATGGTGATATGCTCCCTGCAGAGCAGGAGCAGATGCTCAGTGCCATGCAGGAAATCGGCGCCACGGAAGCAGCCGCCCGCTACCGAGCCATTGCTGCTGCCATGGATGAGCCGGAGCAGCTCGATCAACTCACCGCAGACAGCGATTCCTGGAAATATGAGCTCGAAATTGCCACCGCTGAGTATATTCTGCGCAATTCAGCAGCTTTTCTGAGTCCCGCTCCGGAAATTACAGATTGACAGATGGTCTGATTTCCTTTAAATTCAGGGGAGGTAATGAGTATTTGCCGCACAGTTCTGCTTCCGCTTTGCTCCATGGCTCTTGCCATGGGGACGGAGCCTGCTGCACCGGCAGAAAATCCGCTTCCCGGCATGATGGATTCCATTGCCTACCTGCTTGAGGAAGATGAGCAGAAGGACTCCCTGCTCCTTACCCTGTCCCGCGCAGCACATAACATGCCCTCAGCCACCCGCGCCCAGCTGCTTGACCCGGTCATCAAGGAACTGCTGCGGCTGGGTCATGACCCGCTGGAGGAAAATGAACAGGGCTGCAATGCCGTATTCTACCTGGCCGGAATTCCTGAACTCTACCGCCAATTAACGTCAGAAGACCTGCTGCCGCGCGAACTGGCGCTGCGCATTCCGCACGATGAAGGAGCCCTGCTCCGCTACATGCGCCTGCGCAACAACCAGGCCATCCTCGCCCGCGCAGCCGGTAGTCACGAATATCTGGTTCGCCGTTACTGTGCCCCTGCCTATGCCCGTGCTGAACGACTCCTGCGCAGCTACATGGGCGCGACTTCCCTGACCCGCTTGCCTCACGAAGCCATGACTGATTGCCTGAGCTTCATGATGCTCGCCAATCCCCGGGCGGCTCAGAACTACATCAATTCTCTCATCTACTGGGAACATGGCGAACACTTTCTGGAGGAAATTCCGGCGCATCTGCTGGCTACCCTTCACCAGCTGGAATGGAGCGTAGACCCGGTTCAGCTGCGCCGGGCACTCGACAAACTCGGTACGCTCTTACCCGAGAGCAAGGACGATATGATTGAATGCGCCGCCTCCGTGCCCATGGCCCGCATTCTGGAAATGCTCACCCGCATGGAGGGCAGCGGAGCCATGCCCGAACTGGAGAAGTATGCCGCTGCCTTTGACCCCGAAATTGTGCACAGCGCCCTGCTGTTGCAGATGAAGCTGCTCGGGATTCCACGTCCGGGTGATGAAGCATTCAAGAATATCACCATCCCGGAAATCGCGGAGGTGCGCGAAGCGCTTGCGGTGGATGAAGCCATTCGCAAAGGGCACATGGAGCAACTGAACGCCGCCCGCCTCATCCAGGCGGCCGGAGTGCTGCGCAAACACCAGATGCCCCACCACGCTGAAATGATGGCAGGCATTGTGGAAAATGACCAGATTGTGCTGCGACCGGAACTTCGCCCTGCCTTCCGCACCCGCTATGAGGAATTGCGCGAGGCATCGCCGCATGTTGTCCTGCTCCGCTATCTCATCGGGCATAAGGAATTGCTCAGTCCAGGCGAGGAGGCGCAGTCATGAGAAGAGGCTTCTTCGCATTCTGGAGAATCATTCTCTATCCCACCTACCTGCACATACTGTGCGCCGTTGTGGCGTTCGTCTGCTGTGTGCCGATTATTTTCCCGGAAATATGCCCTGAGCCGTTAAAAGCTTCCCTTCTCCACTACGCAGGCACCGCACTGCTTGCAGCGCCGCTTTGCTCCATCGTCTTCCTTGCCCTGGCAGCAGTAATGCACATGTTCCGCATGAACAACCTCCGGGCGCTCAGCCAGGTATTCAAATGGGCTGCGGTGTGGGGCAGCACGTGGTTGTGCTATGTATTCCTGGCAATTGCTGCAGATGTGAAACCACCAGTACTGACCACCCCGGGCATGCCAGCCACAACAATTGATACAGTACATTCCCCCCACGAGCAGCTGAACGGCCCGGCCTCACTGGTCATCCCCCTTTCCCCTGGAGAAGAGCCCATCGACAAAGTGGCGGAAGCTCCGAATATGGTGGCACTTGAGAATCATCACGAAGAGCTGTTCAAATCCTATATTGACAACTCTCCCCGCTGGTCCGGGCAGGAGGATGATGATACATTCTACACGAAACCCGGCCATCTGATTATGGTGCCGCCCACCCAGGCAGGTATTCCGGCGCTGGTGCATGTATGCTTCCGCCGTCTGATAGAGGGTGACCCCCTGCCGCAGGGCTATGTGGTAGTAAAGCCGGGTGAGGCATTCCCTGCTATTCCCGAAGACCACACGGCCATACCCGACTATGCACTGGATCTGGGACGCAACCACTTCCTGCTGCTGGCCTGGCGCGGCAGCAACCACCAGGAAACAGCCCTGCGGGCAATCAACGCAGCCATAACCGCCACGGATGCCCGCATGCAGCCCCTGCTCGACGAACCTACCCCTGAGACAGTTCAGCGTATGCTCCAGGGCCGCGAGACCTACCCCGGCACCACACCGGAGTTCCGTCTCAGCGAACCATTGGCACAGGATGGTGCCTACCAGGCCGAGCTCTATGCCAATCCCGGAGAACCCGGGGTTATTCTGGTATACATCAAAGAGCGCAAAACAGATAAGACCCTGCGAATCCTGAGTATGCAAGCGCTTTATTCAGAAAACAAGGATGAACTTTTCCGGCACGATATTCCCGGCTCCATGCCCCATTGGGTACGCAACACAGGCGATGTGGGCATTGCCAATGTATTCCCGCACAACACCCCTCTCTTTGCCATCAAGCTGGGTCCCCAGCGTCAGTATTTCGAAGTAGAATTCGATATCTGGTTCAAGCCCACAGACGTGCGCCGCAACCGCAGACTCCTCCTGCGCCGTTGCTACAAGGTGCAGGCCTATGAACCACCGGCTACAGAGGAAACAGCCACCGAAGCCAGATAATTCAAAAAGCAACGCGACCTTGACAAGCCGCAGGCTTGACAACTACGGGAAATAAGGGCATACTCGCCCGCGTTATGTTACATCTATTCGATACACAGTCGGGGGCAATGAAGCCCGTGCAGGCAGAAGACGGCAAGCAGCTGCGCTTCTACTGTTGCGGCCCCACCGTGTATGCCGCTGCCCATATCGGCAATTTCCGCACTTTCGTGGTGCAGGATGTCTTCCGCCGCGTGGTGGAGCTGGGCGGTCTGCGCACCAAGCATGTACGTAACCTCACCGATGTGGACGATAAGACCATCCGCAATTCCCAGGCACAGGGCATGCCGCTGGGCGAATACACCGCCAAATGGACCGCCAAATTCCACGATGACTGCAAAGCGCTCAACTGCCTTTCCCCACATGTGGAGCCCAGCGCTGTGGGGCACATCAAAGAGCAGCTTGATATCGTACAGATGCTCATGGAGAAAGGCCATGCCTACCAGAGCGAGGACGGTTCAGTCTATTTCCGCATTTCTTCCTACGCCGAATACGGGCGTCTGGCTCATCTCGACCGCCAGGAGCTCGACCTCGGCAAAACCGCCCAGACCCGCGCCGATACAGATGAGTACGAAAAAGACAGCGTAGCCGATTTCGTGCTCTGGAAAGCGCGTCGAGCCGAAGATGGGCCGAACTTCTGGCCCTCCCCCTGGGGTGAAGGCCGCCCCGGCTGGCACCTGGAGTGCTCGGCCATGAGCCACAAGTACCTGGGCGATACGTTCGACCTGCACTCCGGCGGTGTGGACTTGGTGTTCCCTCACCATGAGAACGAGATTGCCCAGAGCCGCTGCGCCTGCGGTGGCGAGTTTGCCCGCCACTGGTTCCACGTGACCCACCTGCTGGTGGATGGCGCCAAGATGAGCAAGAGCCTGGGCAACATGTACACCCTGGATCAGCTGCAGGAAATGGGCTATACCCCCGCCGCCCTGCGCTACGTGCTGGCCGGTGCCTACTACCGCCGCCCGCTGAACTTCACCCTCACCGGCATGAAGGATGCCACCAGCGCCCTCAACAAGCTGGGTCGCTTCGATAAGGAACTCGCCAAGGCCAGCGGTGCCAAGGAACCCACCTACCGCGATCTGGTGAAGAAAGCCCCTGCCCTCGGGGTTTTCCAGCCTGCGTGGGATAGTCTGGAAGACGACCTCAATGGCCCGGAGGCTCTGGGCCATGTGTTCAGCGCCATCAAGGGCATCAAACCTGCTGAAATGGAAGCCGCCGAAGCCGGGAATGTCTGGAAGGCCTTCCGCTTCATCATGGAAGCGCTGGGCTTGCAGCTGCCGGATCCGGATGCCGATATCGAGGTGCCGGAGGACATCAAGGCCATTGCCGATGAGCGCTGGGCTGCCCGCCTGGCTAAGGACTGGGCCACGGCCGATGCGCTGCGCGGCAAACTTGCGGAGCTGGGCTGGGCCATGAAGGATGGCAAGGACGGCTACAAACTCACCAAAGCCTAAGATTATGGACAACAAAGATCTTTCCCTGCTCGGCAAGCATAGCGAATTCTTCCGCACCCCGGAGGAAGCCAAGCTCGAAGCCTTCCCGAACCGCAGCCCGCAGCGTCGCTATGTGGTCACACTCGATACACACGAGTTTTCTTCCCTCTGCCCCGTGACCGGCCAGCCGGACAGCTGCCACCTCACCATCACCTACTGCCCGGCAGAAAAAGTGGTGGAAACAAAGAGCCTCAAATACTACCTCGTTTCCTTCCGCAACTACGCCGCTTTCAATGAGCAGGTGGTGAATCGCATTCTGGATGACCTCGTGACAGCCGTTGCTCCTGCCTGGATGAAAGTGACCGGCCGATTCGGAGCCCGCGGCGGCATTCAGCTCACCTGTGAGGCCGAGCATAATCCGGAAAACCGCCCAGTATGAAAGTAGCCGTTCTCCTCTCCGGCGGGCTCGATTCCACCACCGCCTTACATTGGGCGCTGCGCCACCACGAAGTGGTCTGCGCCCTTTCCTTCGACTACGGCAGCAACCATGCTGAACGAGAACTGGCCTGTGCGCGCTGGCAGGCCGGGCACTGCGGCGTGCCTTACCACGAAATTGACCTGCGCTCCATTTCTGCCCACCTGGAAAGCGCCCTGCTCAGCGGGGCGGAGGCCATCCCCACCGCCGACTACGCCGAAGAGAACATGAAGCAGACCGTCGTTCCCTTCCGCAACGGCATCTTCCTGGCCATTGCCGCAGGCATTGCCGAAAGCAAAGGAGCCGCCGGGCTCGTCATTGCAGCCCACGGAGGCGACCACGCCCTCTACCCCGACTGCCGCGAAGAATTCATGGCTGCCATGTCTGCCGCCATCACCCACGGCACCTACGCACGGTTGCAAATCCTGCGTCCCTTCATCGCCAACACCAAGGCAGAAATCACCGCCATCGGCGCAGAGCTCGGTGTTGACTTTGCCCACACCTATTCCTGCTACTGCGGCGGCGAGCTGCACTGCGGCCAGTGCTCCACCTGCCGCGAGCGAAAGGAATCCTTCGCCGCTGCCGGAGTGCCCGACCCGACCCTCTATGTCTGCTCCTGAAAGGGGCGGATGTCGTTCCCTGTTTCCCTCCCATCCTGCAAGCCCCATTCTTTGGGCTAAATCTGATTTTTTTGATTCTTTCTAAACTTTTTCCTTGTACTCCCGGATGACTCTGATAAGATAAAGCCCACTTTTCCTATATGCGTTATAGGACAATCCTCCAGAAACCATCCCCCAGCACGACATATGAAAAAGACACTGTTTCTCGCATCAATTGCCGCGTGGATTTTTAATCCGGTCATGGCTTCGGTAACATACAGCGACTTCGGCATGTCCTTTGTGGATTCTGCCAACAAAGTCTATTACGAAGGCGGAGGCCATTTCATTGTACAATCCGGAGGTGTCACAGAACTGGATTTAA
>JAFXDR010000003.1 GCA_017521145.1 Akkermansia sp.
GACGGATTATTTCGATGTGGACCCAGATCTGGCGGAGAACGTGGCCGCCCGGCGGGAGGAATTTGCCGCGCTGGTGCAGCGCTGCCGCCGCTGGGGCATGGTGCCGGTGATTGATTTTGTGCCGAACCACGTATCGCGCAACTATCGTTCCACCGTGCGCCCGGAGAGTAGTTTTGGTGAGCATGATGATACCTGGTGCTTCTTTGCCCGCGATAATTCGTTTTATTACCTGGAACCCCACCACTCTGATACCGTGATGCAGCTGCCGGACGGCGCTTTTGCGCCGGAGCAGGGGCAGGGGCGCGTGACCGGTAATAATGTGGCCAGCTGGCAGCCGGGAGCGTATGACTGGTATGAAACCGTGAAGTTGAATTACGGCTCCGATTACCGCCACGGCAGCCATGCTGCAGAGGCTCTGCCGAGCCTTCTTGCACCGGAATATGCCCTGCCGCGCACCTGGCAGCTCATGAATGAAGTGCTGGCCTACTGGCAGGATATGGGTGTGGGTGGTTTCCGCTGTGATATGGCGCACATGGTGCCGCTGCCGTTCTGGCGCTGGATTATTGCCCATGCCCGCCTGCGCGACAGCTCAGCCTTTTTCATGGCCGAGGGATATGACGATCACCTGAAACTCATTGAGGGCCCGGTGCATGAAGCTTTGCTGGCGGCTGGTTTCAATGGCGTATACGATGGTGTTGCGTACGAATCGCTGCGCAAGATATTTGAGGGCGGAGCCTGGGCTAATGACCTGGACCGGCTGCATCGCAGTGAATCTCCCTTATTCAATGGCGGTGTACGCTATATCGAAAACCACGATGAACCCCGCATGGCATCGCCCCTGTACTGGGGGGCGGCGGGCAGCCGTGTCATCCAATCAGTCATGGTGGCGCAATATGCCAGCTCCTGCGGGCCGGTGCTGGTTTACAACGGGCAGGAATTCGGCGAGCGGACCGAAGGCCCGGGGGGCTATGGCGGCGATAACGGCCGCACCAGTATTTTTGATTACACGCATCTGCCGCACCTGCAGCACTGGTCAAACGGCGGGAGATACGATGGCGCGCTTATGACCCAGGAGGAGCGCGATTTGCAAAGCTTTACCGGACAATTGCTTACGCTGTTGCAGCACCCGGCTCTCAGCAAAGGTGGATTTTATGGCCTGAACTGGGCTAATCGCGACACTCCCGCCTTCGGGCGCAAGCCCGGCGAGTCGGTATCAGGGCATTCCCTTTATGCTTTTCTGCGTCATTATCGTAAGGCAAAGTCCACCCTCCTGGTCGTGTGCAACATGAATCCGGATGAGGCGGTCTGCACCCACATCCACATACCCCGCAATGCCCGTGAATGGGCTGGAAAAAAGCCGGGGAATTATCATTTTGTTTCGCTCCTGGATGCCTCGACTCCCATTGCGGAAACAGATGATGAGATGCTGGATACTACAGGTCTTTCCATTACGGTCCCGGCCGGGAAAGCCCTGGTGTTGGAATGGTGCTGACAAACACTATTTCTTCATGACCAGCAGCGCATAATGCGATGCCGACGTGGCGGTCGCGCGCGCGTATGTAAAAAATAATGCTGGTAAAGTGGTAGAAATTGTGCTATGGTCGCCGCGCTATGTTATCAGATCGCACCAAGGCAGGTATTCAGCGTGCGCCGCATCGCAGCTTGATGCGCGCTACAGGCATGACGGATGAGGACATCAGGAAGCCGTTCATTGCCATTTGCAACTCCTTCAACGAGGTGATTCCCGGTCACGTGCACCTCAACAAGGTGGCCGAGCTTATTAAAGACGAGGTACGTAAGGCAGGGGGTACCCCCATTGAGTTCAACCTCATCGGCGTGTGCGATGGTATCGCCATGGCGCACCACGGCATGAAATTTTCCCTGGCCAGTCGCGAGCTGATTGCTGATAGCGTGGAGACCATGCTTTCTGCCCATGCCTTCGATGCCTGCATCTGCATTCCGAACTGCGATAAGATTGTGCCCGGTATGGTGATGGGCGCCCTGCGCTGCAACATTCCGACCATTTTCTGCAGTGGCGGCCCCATGGCCGTGGGCAAGGGCCGCAACGGCGAAGACCTGGATCTCAACAGCGTGTTCGAAGCCGTGGCTGCCTGCACGGCCGGCAAGATTACCGAGGACGAGCTGCATTATGTGGAGTGCCACGCCTGCCCGAGCGCCGGTTCCTGCAGTGGCATGTTCACCGCCAATTCCATGAACTGCCTGTGCGAAGTGCTGGGGCTGGCTCTGCCGGGCAATGGCACCCTGCTGGCACTTTCTGAGGAACGCAAGGAATTCTGGCGCGCTGCTGCCCGCCGCGCTGTAGAGATGGCTAAGCAGGGTGGCCCGCTGCCCCGTGACCTCATCACCGAGGCTGCCATCGACAACGTGTTCACCTGCGATATGGCCATGGGTGGTTCTTCCAACACGGTGCTGCACACGCTGGCATTCGCGGCTGAGGCCGGCTTTGAGTACGACCTGAAGCGTATCGATGAAATTTCCCGCCGCACCCCGAACATCTGCAAGGTGGCTCCCAGCTCCCGCTACCACATGCACGATGTGCTGCGCGCCGGTGGTATCATGACCATTCTGGCCGAAATCAACAAGATTCCCGGTGCCCTGAACACCAATGTGCCCACCGTGAGTGGCAAGACCCTGGGCGAGCAGATCGAAGGCCTTTCCACTCAGGATCCCGCCGTTATCCGCACGCTGGACAACGCCTATTCCAAGGATGGCGGTCTCGCGGTGCTCTTCGGCAATCTGGCAGAGCAGGGCGCTATTGTGAAGAAGGCTGGCGTGCTGCCCGAAATGATGGTGCACCGCGGCCCGGCGGTGATTTTCGAGAGCCAGGAGGAAGCCTGCGCCGGTATTCTGGCGGACAAGGTGAAACCCGGCGATGTAGTGGTTATCCGCAATGAAGGCCCGAAGGGTGGCCCCGGCATGCAGGAAATGCTGGCCCCCACCAGCTACATCATGGGTAAGGGGCTGGGTAACTGCGTGGCTCTCATTACCGATGGCCGCTTCTCCGGCGCCACGCACGGTGCCTGCATCGGACACGTTTCCCCGGAAGCCGCAGAGGGCGGTCTTATCGGGCTCCTCAAGGATGGCGACATCATCAGCATCGATATTCCTGCCCGCAGCATGAATGTGGAGCTGAGCGATGAAGAAATCGCTGCCCGCCGCGCTGTATGGCAACCCACCATGCAGGAAATCCCCAGCAAATGGCTCAAGCGCTACCGCAAACTGGCTACCAATGCCAGCAAGGGTGCCGTTCTGGCCTGAAATTGATACCACCCGGAATATAACCAATGAGTGATACCAAACAAAACTTCATCGTCAAATATTTCTCCGAGTTCGGAGTGCTGCGTGAATGCGGCAAGAATTTCTGGCTGACCAACTTCATCCAGTTCTTCGATGGCCTGTCGTACTTCACGCTCATCATCGTATTCTCCCTGTTCCTGAACAAGTACTGCGGTTTCCGCGATGCTGATGCCCCCTACTGGGTGGGTATGTACACGCTGTTCATCTCGCTGTTTGTGTTCGCCGTGGGCACCATCTGCGATATCATCGGCCTGCGCCGCACCTACCTCATCGGCTTCACGCTGCTGATTGGCGGCCGTCTGATTCTGGGTATGGGCACAGACTTCGGCACTGAGGTGCTGCAGCTCAGCCAGGATGCCTCCCGTTATTTCGTGATGGCCGGTATCGGCATCATGTCTTTCGGCACGGCGTTCATGAGCCCCTGCATCACCACCTCCATCCGCCGCTTCACCACACTGCGCGCCCGCCCCACAGGGTTCAACTTCTACTATCTGTTCATGAATGTGGGCGCACTGCTGGCCGGTTTCGCCATTGTGGATCCGCTGCTCAAGTGGCAGGGGGATATTGATGGCCTGCTGTGGGTCATCAACTTCGGTACGGCCTGCAACTGCATTGCTTTCGTGTTCACCCGGTTCATCGATGAAGATTTCTTCGCCGTGCCGGAGGAACGCATCGTGAAGAACGAGAAATCGGCCCAGCGTCCGCTGCAGCTCATCGGCCAGGTGGCCCGTGAACGTGCCTTCCAGAAGCTCATCGTGTTCCTGGTGCTCACTCTGGGCGTGCGCCTGGTGTTCACCCTGCAGTTCCTGGTGATGCCGCAGTACTACCTGCGCACCATCGGCGATGATTTCAAACTGGGCTTCATGAACTCGCTCAATCCTTTCGTGATTATCACGGGCCTCATCCTCATCATCCCGATTCTCAACAAGTTCTCCACGGTGAAACTCATGATTACCGGTATGAGCATCTCGGCCTGCTCGCTTCTGCTCATGGCAGTGCCGCCGCAGACCTACTTCATCGTGCCGGGTATCGAGACCATTGGCCAGGCCTACTTCGTGGCCATTTTCCTGCAGATTCTCATCTTCGCCTTTGGTGAGCTGCTGTTCAGTCCGCGTTTCTCCGAATACGTGGCCCGCGTAGCCCCCAAGGACAAGGTGGCTTCCTACATGTCACTTTCTGCACTGCCCATGTTCATAGCCAAGCCGATTAACGGTGTGGTGGGCGGTCTGCTGGTGTCCTACCTCTGCTTTGATGGCATTGCTGCCAAGATGGATACCGGCCATATCGGCTTCTGGGATTCCCCTGAGTTCATGTGGACCATCTACCTCATCATGGCTCTCATCTCCCCGCTGGCTATTATTCTGACCAAGGACAGCTTCGTTTCCGATAACCCCGAAAAGACCACGGCTCAGGAAACGGACGTGGAGAAGGACGAGGAAGAGAACACCGTAACCGCTAACGCCTGATTCCTATACACCATGTCTGATACTCAACACAAGACCGAATGGCTTCCCATCATCAAGGATATGTGCATCCTCGTGTGCATCATGGGTGCCCTGGGCTATGCCTGTAACCTGGCCATGAAGCCCTTTGAATCCGTGCAGGTCACGGACTCGCTCGTTTCCCTCATCCGCAAGGGTGGTGTGCAGGACGGCAAGGATGACATTTTCCTGAAGGAATTTGCCGAGGGGTGCAAGGAATATAAGGATTTCGTGAATACGCCGGACAGCACCGGCCGCACCCCGCTCATGTGGGCTGTGTACACGAACTTCAATAACCCGCAGCTCTCGCTGTCTAAGGATGCTGTCCGCGCCTACTACGTGCAGGAACTCCTCAATGCCCCCGGTGTGAATATCCACGCCAAGGATCAGGATGGTTTCACCGCTCTTCACTGGGCTGCCTGGAGCGGCATGCCGCATTCTGCGGCCATGCTGATCAAAGCTGGGCTGAATATCAACGAAAAGGAGAACAATGGATACACTCCGCTGATGCTTGCCGCCATGCGTGGCGATGATACGGTGGTAAAGATGCTCCTGCAGCTCGGGGCCGATACGGCTGCCACGAACAAGGATGGCAAGACCGCCGCCCAGCTGGCCGATGAGAAGGGGGCTGCTTACGATAAGCGCAAGCCTGCCGCTTTCCAGCTCATCTATGCACAGGAGCGTTCGGAATCCTACCACGTCACCCAGCAGATGCTGAAAGGCGCAGCTCCTGCTCCGGCTTCCATTGACCAGGTGCTGGCAGAGACTGAAGCTCTCGTGAACGCGGCCAAGGCAAAAGAGGAAGAAGAGAAGGATAAGGAATAATCTTTGGCTCTGTCCTACCAAATAGGAGTAAGATAGACAAAACCAATCAACAGAAAAAGTCATTCCCAATCTGAGAATGACTTTTTTGAATTTTAGTTTCTAACCGATAATCACTGTAACAGCGTATAATCTGGCATTGGTAAGTCAATAGGAATACAGAATTTGTATTTCTGTGGATTCTTATCTATCACCTTCTGAGTAAGTTTGGAAAATTGAGTATTAGACGGAACTCTACCACTTTGTGAGTTAAACATGATAATAGAGAATTGCCAATTAGTGTATTCAGGGAATTGCTTATTAGGCTTTCTCATAAAATCGTTAATGAATTCACCCCATTTTTTAGTTATGGGAATAGGTTTATATCCATCGCTATGATAAATAGCCTTGGGTTCTTTGAATGAAACCCTAAGGCTCTGCTTCGCCTCTATTCTGTTCGGCTTGTCAAATAATTTGAAATAAGGTTCACCAACTCTGTCACTTTCGCTATCTACGATGACATTGTATTTGAATCGTCTGCTCTTGTCTCGTATTTGTCCAACAACAGCCATTTCAAGAAGAAATTCATCTTCCTCTTGTTTCTCTTTAATCTCATTGATTACCTGTTTAGTATCGTAATTCATACTCATATTATACACGAGTTCTATTCGTTTTATGCAGCCATGTTCAATACAGGAATCATCGGTCGGTCACTTACCTTAGTCCGCTTGGTGAAGCAACGGACGGAGCAAATGTGGTTGGTCAAGATACGCACCTTTTCAGAGTAGGTCTCCTTAGCGTGATTGGCAAAGTTGTTGTAGACCAAGTAGCCATTGAGATGTTTAGTAGAAACTCCATTGAAGCGGTCAATAAAGCCCTTCAAACGGCTGTGATAGGAGTTCATGCGCTGAATGTTGTAAAGTCCAAACTGATTGACTTCTACACGTTCTAAGCCATTCTTGGAAGCAAGACTATCATAGGCAGTAGCACCATCAGCACAGAGAATAGAACCCTTGGAGATGTGTGAGGCGATTACGGCAGAGATTCCATTGTAAGAAGCCTTGCCAAGTCCACTAATCTTAGAAACAGACAGACCAGAACGATTTATAGCGCACGGAACACAGACCTGCTAACGAGACAGACCGCGCTTCCTGTTCTTATGAAGAATGGAAGTGCCGCGCTTACGCTTCTTTCTATCTACGCTACCATTCTTAAATGCCTGACGATTGCCCTTGTAACTTACACGAAAGTATGTCTCATCGGCTTCAATAATACCTGACAGACTTACACCGTCCATGATACCCACAAGACTATCACAGACCTTATGTCTCCACAGGAATGCGGTGTTCTTATTGATACCACAGATTTCAGCGGACTTGCGAACAGAGAAGCCATGCAGGAAGCAGGAAATAAACTCTTTCCATACGGAGAATTCCTTCTTAGAGTAGTAGAGAACTCCATTAGTCGTAACGGAGAATCTTTTGTTGCAATGGGAGCAATAGAAACGAGGACGACCATTTTTCTGATATCCGCTTTTCCGCACACCCTTACCCTTAGCAGAGCAATGAGGGCAGACAATACCATCAGCAAGTTTCGTATCAATAATAAACTTTAAGTCAGACGGGTAAGAATTAGCAGAAACAAAGTCAATAAACTTCTCTCTTTCTGAGATGTTAAGTTTTTGAACTAATTGATTAACTTTGCTATGACTTCATTCTGCATATTCTCTTTATCGGACAGGAGAATTATAGCATGAATGAAGTATATTGTCAATAGAATTCTAATAGTTTATGATGAATTTTTAGAAAAATTCCAGGCTTTTATTGCGGGTTTGACACGATTCTTAAAAAATGCTAGAATTAAACTATGGCGAAGAGGTTATATGACGTGCTTAAAGGTTGTCACGATGAAGAGGTCGTAAAGGCTAATTTCTTATCGTTTTTCGGACAAAAGGTAAAAACTCTCGGACGTATAGACCATTATACCGAGATGATTTTACACGAATTCAAGTATGATAAAAACTTTCAGTCCAGACGCAACGTTGCTGCCGTTATCGCACAAACGATGTATTATGCACATCATATCAAGTTCTCTAGTCGCAAAGAATATATCGGTAGTTCTCTTCCTCCTTTTATTTGCGTAATTGATAAAAATGAGGGCTTTTTCCTTAAAACTACAGATTTTAAGAAGTTCTATGGTTCAACTGCGAAAAAGTATGATTGGGATAGAGCAGCCAGCACTCCATCAGCAGAACTCATATCCGCGATTGAAAAGGATATATTACTAGATGACGTTAAAGTTTACAGGTTTGCAGACCCCGTTGAAGAAGACATGTTTGTAAGCCGATACAAATCAATATCCGTTAGTCAGTTGACTTTCAACTTCTTTGATAAAAAATCAATCACGGAAGATAATTTTTGGGAGATATTCTGCTATTGGAACAAACTGTTTGGTAACTATGTAAAAAATGGACACCAACCTGCCGAATACTTCCTCGCAGATATTGAAAAGGATAAATCATTCAGAATTCCAAACACCAGTGAATTCGTGTTTGACCTGAATAATGAATGCAGAAGAAAAACGCTTCCTGTTAAGAAATACGACCAATTCTGGGAGAACTACGATAAAATAGAGTCTATGGAAATGCCTGTTATTAAACAGAAAGCGGATAGACTCATAGAGATTAATGAGCGCAGATTTAATGGCGACTTTTATACGCCCATTGAGTTTGCCGAAAAGGGTTTGGAATATCTTGAAAGTGTCGTGGGTAAAGAATGGTGGAAGTCTGGTAATTATCGGTTCTGGGACATGGCAGCAGGGACAGGCAACCTAGAATTTAAATTACCATCATCGGCGTTACCTTATTGCTACATTTCTTCGTTAAGGGAAGATGACATTAAGTATTGTCAGAGACTCTATCCTACTGCTGCTGGCGTGTTCCAGTATGATTACTTGAACGATGATATTCATACATTGGCGAATGAAAGTCTTCCGTTTCAGACTAAGATGCCTACTTCCTTACAAAACGATTTAAAGAATCCTGAATTAAAATGGATTATCTTCATTAACCCGCCGTTCGGAACGGCACAAACGGAGGGTAAGGAAGAAGGGAAAACATCAAAAGATAATGTCTCTATGACTGTTCTCCAAAAAATAATGACGAAGGACAATTATGGAGAAGTCAGCAGAGAATTATTCTCTCAGTTTTTGTATAGAATAAGTCGTGAATTTGCTGGCAAGTGCGCTCATTTATGCTTATTCTCCAAGATTAAGTATATTACCGCTAATAATGATCAGAAGATGCGGGATGGCTTTTTCCAATATCTGTTTAAGAAAGGTTTCATTTTCCACAGTAAATGTTTTCACGGAACAAAGGGAAATTTCCCAGTGGGTTTCTTAATTTGGGATATGCGAGATACTGTGAGCAAACATATGGAGCAACAACAAATTGAGTTGGATGTGTTTAACAATGACTGTGAAAAGATAGGGAAAAAGAAAGTTATCTCTATTGAAAGAAGCCAGTTGTTGAATAGTTGGGTTACTCGTCCCAGTCGCAGTGCGAAGCGTGGTGATGGTAGACGAATGCCCCGATTCTCAAGTGCGTTTGTCCTTAAAACGACAAATAAGGATGAAAGAGGAACGGTTGCCAATGGGTTTATTTGTTCTCTTAGTAGCAACGGAGATGATTTTCAACACCAAAATGGGGTATTCCTTTTATCTGCCCCCTACTCAAGTGCTGGTGCTTTCTCAGTCGTTCCCGAAAATTTTGAAAAGGCGATGACCCTATTCTCCGTGAAACGAATTCCAAAGGCTTCGTGGACGAATGATAAGAACATGTTCTATGCCCCGACTTCCGAACCGTCAGAAGAATTCACCACTGACTGTGTTGTATGGGCTGCATTTGCCAGAGATAATTCATGTGTGACACTTAAAGATGTTGAATATGAAGGTAAGTTATGGCAAATACCTAATAATATGTTCCCCTTTACTCTCAATGAATTGAGAACATGGAACTGTTCACACTCTGACATTCGGTTACAGATAAACACAACCAACGAAGATATGTTCTTGGCCAAGTGGTTCAATGGTAGAGAGTTATCAGATGAAGCAGTTTTGGTCATGGACGCTGCCAGAGAATTATACAAATTCTTCTATGAAGAACTGTGCAACACAGATTGGATGGAAGCGAGGATTCAGAACTGGAATGTCGGTCTTTATCAGATTAAAAAGGCGTTAGAGGGGTCTATTCGTGGTAGCGAACTACTGGATGAACTCAAAAAGGAGATGAACAAACTTGCAGATAAATTGCTCCCTCAAATTTATGAATATGGTTTTATTCTTCCTGATATAGAATCGTTCGAAGGTGTGTAATTATAGAAGTTGCTAAAATTCCCACAAAAAACTCCCCACTGTCTTTGCCGATGGTGGGGGGGTGTTATTTATGAGGATGGGCTGCACCTATTTGGTAGGACAGAGCCAAATCTTTTTACAAACTTAAAAAACAGGGGGGAATCCGGCTGGATCCCCCCTTGCTTTTTTTCTTGACTGATTGTTGGGAGAAAATAATAATGAACAGGGTATGGACGGAACAATAATGATGAATATCTACCTGCTTAACTGGGTTCTGATGGCGATTCTCTCATTGTGCTGGTTGAAGCGGGACTGGTCGGCGCTTACCCGGAGTGCTGTGATTCTGTTCCTCTATAGCGGCATCCTTGCCATTCTCCGGAATTGTTTTGAGCCAGGGTGGGTGAATCATACATTGGGTAACTGGGTTTCTGCAAGCGGCGTGTTGCTGCTGGTGTTCCTGGGATACTATGTGATGAAAGCACCCTTGAAGCGGGCGATTCTGTCCGCGGGGCTTCTGTCGTTGTTGCTTGTGCCTTCATTTCTTATTCTCACGTGGGCGCCGACACCAACGTTGCAGCATCTCATTTTTCTCCTGGAGGAGCCGATGCCCCTTCTGCGCTGCCTGTCCATCTTCTTTGTATGGTTCATCGTGTGGCTATACGCGCGCAAGACAGAAACGCCCCGGTTCCATCTCCTCCTGGTTGCTGGTGTCATCCTTATTCTCAGGGGCATCACATGTTCTTACCTCTGCCTCTACCAATGGCAGAATATACCATTGAGAATTGGCGGATCCGTCATACTGTACGGAATCAGTTTTGCTGTGGTGATGCGGTACTTGCTGAACCAGAGCTGGAAACGCTCCATTGTGTCTGCTCTTACAGGCCTGCTGCTTATCCCGATTGTGTCTGCCTGGTAAAAACGGAGCTCGTACTCCTGGCTCCTTATGCTGCAGCTTCCTTTCTGCGGTTCTGGCAATAGAAGATGAGGGCAGCCAATATGGCCCCCAGGGTATCCATGAGCATATCCTTGTGGGCATCCCACACATCGCCCTGCGAACCCAGGAAAGCCTGTCCGGCATCGCCGCCGTCGATTTCGGCGTATATCCACTCCACCAGCTCCCAGAACCCGGCAATGGCGATGATGAAGATGACGCTGAACCAGGTGGCGGTGGTAATGCTGTTGACCAGTTTGCACCGCCAGAGCCATTCTGCAATGGCAATACCGCCCATGCCCACGATGAAGTGGGCGAATCGGTCGTAGTGGTTGCGCTCGAAGCCGAACAGCTTGGTAATGGTATCGAAGGGGACGAGCTCGAAGGTGTAGTGCGCGCCGATGACCTGTATAAAGCACCAGATGCCCAGGAGGGTGTAGGCGGTGTTGGAGAAGCGGAATTTCCGGTAGGTGACTAGCAAGGCTCCGACCAGGAGCAGGGCGCTGGCCATCTCTGTCCACCATACCTGCACATCGTGCGGGTTGCAGGCTGACCAGCCGCTCAGCACCACAAATACCAGCAATAACAGGTGGGGAATGTATTTTTTCATTCCTTATTCCTCTTCATCTGCCATATCGGATTCATTCAGCCCTTCCTCCAGCTCTACTTCGTCTTGCTGAACCGGGGTGTGCAGGGCGATGAATTCCTTGATGCGGGCGTATTTATCTCGGCTGACCACGTAGTCGGTCACGCCCTGGTCCAGGTCGGTGATAAGGTTGCCGCGGTGGTCTTGCTCGATATGGTAGTAATAGTTTTTCTCGCCGTTGCGGCAGATGCCGAGCACGGGCTGGGTGTCCTGATAGGTACTGATGACATCCGGCGAGTTAAAGAAGTTCTTTGATTTTGAAGGAGTTTTGTACTCGTTAGCCGGGTTGCCGATATCGGCCATGAGGGTTTCGAACTCGGCAATGGCGGCTTCGTCGCAAATCATGAGGCTTTCTCCCTTGTCGAAGGGATCAAGGATGAGCTGGTTCTGCGGGGTACAGCAGCAGATGAGGAGCGGCAGTAGAAGAGAGGTGATTTTTTTCATACAGGTAAATCAGAGGGTGAGGGCCAGCAGGAAAAGCCCCATGTGCAGCGAGGAGAGCCCCAGCAGCATGTTCATTTTCTTATCGGCTGGCATGGTGTTGAGCTTGAGCAGAATGAAACCACCCAGCACGATGGCTGCGAGCCACACGAGGTTCCAGTTGAAGCCGGGCAGGAAAAATGCGGTCTGCTTGAGGGTGACATAGGGTGCCACGAGGAAGGCCATGGCAAGCCCCCGGGCTTTGCGGTCGCCCCAGCGCACGGCCAGGGTGCGTTTGCCGGTGGTGGCATCTTCCTTGCGGTCGCGGATGTTGTTGACCTCGATAAGCAGGCAGGAGAGCAGGCCACACTGTACCCCCAGTACGATGGCGCAGCAGTAGATTTCGAGGAATCCCGGCTGCCAGCCAATCTGCACAAAGACGGTGCCGACTACGGCTACGAGCCCGAAGAAAAGCAGTACGAAAAGCTCACCAAGTCCGTGATAGGCCAGAGGCCAGGGGCCGCCGGTGTAACCGTAGGCAAAGAACAGGCTGGGTATGCCGATGAGCAGCACCGGCCAGCCTTGTGCCAGGATGAGCGGTACGCCGAATGCGGCCGCTGCTACCAGGAAGAAGCAGCCCCAGAGCTTGACCGCCGCAGGGCTCATATCCCCACTGGCGGTGATGCGGCGGGGCCCCTGGCGCTTTTCGGTGTCGGCGTTTCTGGTGGCATCTATCGCATCGTTGAAGAAATTGCAGGCAATCTGGATGCAGGCGCAGCTGAGCACGGTACAGGCGGCCAGCCACCAGTCGAGCCGGATGCCTGTTTCCGGGAAGTGCTGCTGGAATTTCCAGACGATGAGGCAGCCGGCCCACACGGCCACGAATCCGGCGGGGAGGGTTTTGGGGCGCGCGGCCAGGATGATGGAGCGAAGCTTGTGCATAGGGGTGAAGGTCTTATTTGCGGAGGAAGTGGCGGCGACCGCCGGCGGCGGCGCGGAAGGGGTCGAAGAGTTTATCCAGTCCGCTGTTCTTGATGAGGAGAGTTTGTTCCATGAGCCGCCCCAGTTTGCCTTTGGGCCAGCCCCGCTGCCAGAACCAATCCAGGTATTCCGTGGGTAAATCCATGAGCGGGCAGCCCTCCGGCGGGTAGTTTTTCGGGCCATACATGCCGTAGGGCATGTGCATGCCGGCGATATCGGCCAGCAGCTGGCGCAAATCTTCTGCCGTGGGTATGGGGGCTGGTTCCATCAGCGTACGATACTCCAGCCGATGCTTTCTCCGGCATACATGGGCACCACCTGCTCACCATAGCTGCGGTAGCTGGCGGGTACTGCCATGGGCGTATCCTGGAGGGTAACTGTTTTCTGCACGGGCTGCAGGCCATACCAGGCGCAGGCATTACCGCTTACAAAGGCTTGCAGGTTTTCCAGTGCGCCGTTGGCGGCAAAGAGTTCAGCCAGTCTGGGCAGGGCAACCGGGGCGGTGAAGACTCCGGCGGCACAGCCGCAGGCTTCTTTCCTGCAGCGCGGGTGCGGGGCGGAGTCGGAGCCGAACATGAGGCGCGGATGCGCGCTCAGCGCGGCCTGGAGCAGGGCATCGCGGTCTTCCGGGCGCTTGGCAATGGGCTTGCAGAACAAGTGCGGACGCAGGGCGCCGCCAGCTACATCGTCCAGCGTGATGATGAGGTGCTGGAGGGTGACCGTAGCGCAGATGTTGGGGAATTCATCGAGCAGTTGCAGGGCTGCTGCAGTGGTGATATGCTCCATGCTGAGCTTGAGACGCGGGTATCTGGTGGCCAGGTGGCGGTAAACGGCCAGGAATTCCTGCTCACGGTCCATCACAAAACCGTGGCTTTCGCCATGCACCAGCAGGGGGATTCCCAGTTCCTCCATGAGCTTGAGCGTGGTATCGGCCTGAGCCATATCGGAGATGCCGCCTTCGCTGTTGGTGGTGATGCCGGCAGGGTAGAGCTTGAAACCGAAGAATCCCGGCGTTTCCCTGGCGGCGAGCAGTTCCTTCTCACCCAGTGGTGTGAAGAAGAGGGTCATGTAGGGGGTGAATGCGGCGCTGTCCATTGCGGCAGTAATGCGGGCGGCATAGTCTTGCATGGCGGCGGGGGTGGTGACCGGCGGCACCAGGTTGGGCATGATGACGGCACCCGCAAAGTCTCCCGAGAGCGGGGCGGTGAGTTTCAGCATGTCACCATCGCGCAGGTGCAGGTGCATATCCAGCGGCGAATTCAGCGTTATTTTCATGCGCAGCATTCTACCACAATACCACGCGGTTTTCAAGCACGAGATTAGAGCGCGGGCGAAAGCAGGCGACAGCAGTTGGCCAGCAGCCGCAGGGGAATCGGGGCTTTGTACCAGGCTGCCGGGGTGATGCTGCCGGCCTGTGCCATATCCTCTTCCAGCATGGTGGCAACTCTGGCGGTGGCGGCCGGGTCTTCCATGAGCAGCGTGAGCTCAAAATTGAGCCGCAGGGAGCGTTCATCCAGATTGGCGGTGCCGATGCTGCAATGGCTTGAATCCACTACGCATACCTTTTCATGCAGAAATCCCGGTTCATAGGCCAGCAGGCGCACTCCGCATGCCAGCATGTCTGGCACATAGGTGAACAGGGCAAGTTGCGCGGCTTTGTTATCACCGCGGCGTGGTATGAGAATCCGCACATCGATGCCCCGCATGGCGGCGGCACACAATGCCTCTTTCACGGCTTCTGAGGGTACAAAGTACGGGCTTGCCAGCCAGATTCGTTCCTGTGCCTGCGCGGCGCTTTCGAGCAGAAAGAGCTGCCAGGGATTTACCGGCGCGTCATCGGGCCCGCTGGGGATTAACTGGCAGTGAGTTGTTCCGGGGGAGGATGACTGGGGCTGCTTCAGCGACAGCGCCTCGCCGGTGGCTCGCTGCCAGTCATCCAGAAAACTGAGCATGCACTGTGCCACGATGGAACCCTGCAGGCTCACGAAGGTATCGCGCCAGTAGGGCCTCTGGGCAGTCTGCGTGTATTCCAGCCCGATATTCAGGCTGCCCAGGTAGGCGTATTCGCCATCGATGACCACCAGCTTGCGGTGGTTGCGGTAGTTGATGCGCAGCATGGAGCTCAGCCAGAAGCGCCGCCCATTGAATGAGCTGATCCGCACCCCGGCGCGCTTCAGGCTGCGCAGGTAACCCGCCGGGAGTTTGTGGGAACCCACTTCATCGTAAATCACATACACACGTACACCGGCCTTTGCCCGTTCTTCGAGCGATTGGCGCAGGATGGTGCCTACGCGGTCGTTGCGGATGATGAAGAATTCCAGCAGGATGAAATCTTTTGCCTGCTGGATGGCCTGGAGCATATCGCGGTAGGTGTCGTTGCCATCGCGCAGGATGCGTACTGCGTTGCCGGAGCAGGGTGCATAGCCGGTGCTGCGGGTCAGGGTGCGGCTCAGCTTGCTGGCCGGAGCATTCCATGCGTTATGCTGTTTGAGGTACTGTTCGATATTCCTGCGGGTTTTACGAGCGGAGGTATGGCGGCGGATGCGGGCTACCCCCAGCAGCAGGTAGAGAGGTACGACTACTGCCGGCAGCAGGAAAAGTCCGAGCATCCAGGCTATGGTGCCCTGGGGTGAGTGGCGGCGGCTGAGGGCATGGATACCCAGTGCAATGCCCGCCAGGTGCAGAGCCGTTGCCAGTATGGCCAGAACTTCTGAGCTCCCCGGTTGCATGGCTTAATTCCGGGTTTCGGTTTCTTTCTTCTGAGGTTCCGGGCTCAGGCTGCTTTCATCGCTCTTGAATTTCTTGCTGAGTCCGAATTCCCACTGGGGATCCGCCAGTTCGCCGTAGATGTTAATATCAATCAGGAATTTGGAGAGTATGGTGATGGGGGAAATGAGCACGGTGGGGACGCTGGAAATCTTGGGCCACAAATCTCCCTTGACGGTGAGCTTGTCCAGGTCAATATCCAGCTGGGTATCAACATTGAGATTGTATCCCTTTGCTTTCATGCCGCGCGTGATGAGGTGACCGTCCCTGATGTCGAAACGTGCAAAAGCTTCATCAATTCCATAGCGCAGGAAGTGATTGACAAATGGCATTTTATAGGAAGAATCCTGCACCGTGTCCACGGCTCCGCTGCCGGAGTCAAATACAAAGGTGATTAACTTGTCTGCCCAGGAGGGTGGAGCGGTCTCTTCCGTGGTCTTGACTGATTTCTGAAGTTTGGAGAGATGCCCCGGCATATCGGACAAGAGGCTTTCTATCGGACGGAAAAGGCTGATTTGCATCAGGTCTCCATCTTTCAGCGAAACCTGACCATAGGCAACGACTTTTTCCAGCTCTGGTTCCGGAGCCTGGAATCGAATGTAGCCGCTGCAGCTCGCAGGTGTGAAATCGGCCCCGTAAGATGCCACGATATCCTTGAGATTCATACCCTGGGCTTCAATATAGCCATCGAGACTGGTGTGCTTACCCGAGAAGCCGATACGGAGTGCACCGCTCATGGCTCCTCCCCAGCACTGGGCATTCATGCGGTCGAGGAAAACATCTGTATCGCTGATGTTGATGAAGCCGTTGAAGTTGTTGAAGGGAATAGTGGTGCCAAGGAAACGGAAGCCAGCACCGGTGGCTCCATCTGCCCGGATGAGGCCTTTCATTTCCACCTTGCTTCTTCTGGAAAGCGGGAAGATGCAGTAATCGGTTGCGATGTCCACCGGGTCGCGCAGAATGATGTCCTCCATGTAGTGCTGGATGGGGGCGTAGTACATGCCGATGGAATAGGCGGGGTAGCATTTGCCTTTCAGCTTGTGCAGGCTGATGGCCATGTCCTCGATATTGAAACGCACTGCTTCACCCGAGATGCGGCTGGTGGTGGCTCCCGTCTTGAACCCCATTCGTTTGAGCCAGGGGCGGTTGTCGTATAACAGGTCAGGGTTGGTGAGATTGATGCGGATGCGCTCGGGCAGGGGGGCTCCCTGTTCATCGGTGCAATCAAGCTGCACGAGCACCTCCACATCGCAGCGGCCTTCCTTCACCAGCGTGTAGGGGTTCCTGCTCAGGTCGGTGCGCAGGTATTCCTCGCCGGTTTCCTTGCCATTGGCATCATATTTATCGCGCAGGGCTCCCAGCAGGAACTCCATGTTCTGCAGGTGGGCTTTGCAGAGCGTGTGCATGTAGAAGCCCTTATCGTAGCGGATGGTCGCGTTGATATCGGAAACATCGCTGCGGGTGACTCCATCCTGACAGCGGAAATCGCGCATAATCCAGTGTGCATCCACATTGTCGATAAGGGCATTGACCACATTAACCGGAATGGTGTTCGAGCCGGTGATGTAGCAATCTTTCAGCGGGTTGCCTTTCACATGGATATCCAGCGTGCCCAGTTTGTGCGTTGCCTGTACCCTGGCATCGTACTGCATGGTGCCATCCTCTGCGGTGCCGAATTCGCCCTGAACCTGCAGGGTCAGCGGAATTTCCATTCCCTTATGCACATGGACATTCTGGCAGACGCGGATGAGTTCCGGCACAGAGATATCGTAATGCGTCTTGATGAGTCGCCCGGACTCGGTATCAATGAGCGCATCGCCGTGCAGAACCACTTCTCTGGGGAGTTTCACTTCCTGCAGAGGCTCTCCTCCCATAAGGGGGGCCATGGATGCCAGCGGAAGCCGGGCGTCCGTATTATTAAGCAGCAGAAGCCGGTTGTGCCTCAGCGCGGCTGTGGTATTGACATGGAGCGGCTCACCACTTACGGTGCCGGTGAAGTTGAGCCGGCATTCATCTTTTCCCGTATTGCGAATATCCAGCTTTGTGTCATTGATGCAGAAGCTGCCGTTCTGCCTGATTTCGTTAATCGATGCTGTGATGACTGCATCCTTCTGCATGTTATTCCATCCGTCGGCCATGTTCAGTCCGCGCGGTATGGAAACATTTGCATGGACAGTCTGCACTTTTGTCTGCTCATGTTCCAGCCTGTTTATCTGGACCTTTGCCTCAATTTTCTGAGAGCACAAGCTGTGGGCAATATCTGCCCAGACGGCATGGAAATGCCCCAGACTTCCTGTGGTATGGAAATTGTCGAGAGCTGAGTCTCGCATCCGTGCGGCTTCCAGGCTGATACGGAAATCCGCTTTTTCAAAGGTGAGGGCATTATAGTTGTCGGGCGTATTGAGCTGGCTGAGCTTCAGATTGTAAATGAAATTATCTGCGGAGGCTTGCAGGCTTGTGTCGCTGAAACTGCCCAGTAAACCGTCTACTGTGATATCATCGATGCTGACCGAGTTGGTATTTAACTCGATGCCATCAGCATGCAGGGTGAGCGCAATCTTGCGGGCTTCACTATCCTTCCATGCAAGGTGTTCAGTGTTGAACTGGATATCGCAGCTCCTGAGGGTTGGTATCAGATCCTTGAACTGGGTTTTACCGGGTTCAAAGAGGGGAACACTGACCGTGCAGTTTGCGCGCAGTTTCAGGTTGTCATCGAATCGAAGCTCCTCTGGCAGGGCGAACGACGCTTCGTTGCTGAAATCCTGCGCGAGAGCAAGGAGTGTTTCATCCGGCAAATTCAGGTCAAGTTTGGCATTTCCCTTGCCATTTGCAGCCTGGGCAGATGCTCGTATGTGGCCGTTGGGGAATTCAAGCAGAAGGTTATCGATATTGAAACTGCCATCACGCAGGAAGAAGGAAAGCACCAGATGATTCACCTGAGTCTTGCCCAGGTGCATGAGTTCGTGTTCGAGCTTACCGCGCAGTGTAATGCTGTTGAGCGCATAGTCCTCTGCAAAGACGATGCGTCCGTCCAGTTGAATGGTGGGGGTATTGTTTTCCGGTGAGTTGATTTTATGGAGCAGTCTGAAATCATCACCGAGGTATTTCTCAATCACGCGAACCAGCGGTGCAGAACTGCGGGTATTGAATGCAAGCTCTCTGGTATCAATGTTGTAGGCCCCCTGCAGGGAGAGGGTTGAGCTGGGGTTGATAGTGTGGAACCTGAGTGTTTCGATGGTGATGGTTTCGTCCTCAAATGATGCCTCAAGAGCGATATCCCGGGCATGCAGCAGATCTTTATTGAAGCTGGGAATCCAGGCTTCCAGTTTGAATGCCTTGTTATTGCCTTCCCTTGCTTTCAGTTTGATTGCCGGGTGCTGCGAGTCATCCCAATTTTGCGCGGCGAGTTCCTGCTGAAGCTGCACGAGGTATGGACGGAATGAAGCGAGATACTGTCCAATCCGTGCCGGGATATCTGCTTGTGCAAGGGGGGAGGATTCGGCAGACTGTGAAGTCTTGGAGAGGTCTTCCAGCGGCTGGAAGAGATGAGTTTGCAGCTCAATGCCGTGAAGTTTGTTCTGCGTATTGATAAAAACTCCCTTGAATTGCCTGAGGAAGCCGATGTAGATATCAATATCTGTCAGCGGAAGAGTTTCCTGCTCACTGACGGGTATATCAATTTTACCCCCTTTCAGTTTCAAATCCTGTGGAGTCCAATCGCCTGCGAGCAGACGGCTCAGACTGAACGCGAGCTGGGCTTTGCGTAAATACAGCCGGGCTTCTGGCAGCTCTGGTTGCGGAACATCCAGGCTGATGCCTTCCGCTTTCACGGCAAGACCTGCGCGCGGAACCAGCTGGATTTTTTCAATCCTGACCGGAATGCCGGCTTTTGCTGCTTCTGCTTCTATATAGCGCAAAGCACAGTCGGGGATACCGACTGTGCTGAGCCAGATGATGAGTCCCACCACCGCCAGCAACCCGACCAGACAGAGGTGGGGAAGTAAGGTACCTACGCGTCTGATGGTGATTTTGCCGGCCATAGGGGTGGGTGGGGAAGCGGGGAGAATCAGATATCCGGGTCGAACTCGCCTTCAGGCAGCGGGGGGGCTTTGGGCAGGTTCATTTCGATGTCGTCCAGAAGATTCACCAGGTCTACGCCACGCTGGGCTGAGTTATCGTGCTTGAAAGTGAGTTTCGGAGTGTTGCGGAGCACCACACGCTTGCTCACCGCCCGCTGAATCTCACCGCGCTTGCGGTTGAGCTTCTCGATAACCTGGGCGGGGGCCATGCGGCCTACCACGCCCACCCATACGCGGCCTTCCTTGAGGTCTTCGGTAATCTCGACATCCAGAATCGAGACGATGGTGCCGGGCCACTCGAATTCCTTCTGCACGAAGGTTCCGATTTCCCGCTTCATCAGCTCGTTCACTTTGTCAAGACGTCGCGTAGCCATGATTGTTTACAATGTCTGTTTGATTTTCTCCAGCGAGTAGCATTCGATGATGTCGCCCACTTCGTAGTCGTTGTAGTCTGCCAGGCGGATACCGCATTCCAGACCAGCCTTGACTTCCTCCACTTCGTCCTGGAAGCGGCGCAGGGTAGACATCTTGCCGTCGAACACCACCTGGCCATCGCGCAGCACGCGGGCTTCGGCCGTGCGGAGCATCTTGCCATCGGATACATAGGAACCGGCAGCCTTGCCCTTGTTGAGCTTGAACACCTGCTTGATTTCGGCGTGGCCGAGCACGGTTTCGCGGGTTTCGGGCTCCAGCAGACCGAGCATGGCATCCTTCACCTGGTCGATGAGCTCGTACACGATGGAGAAAATCTTCACCTGCACGCCCTCGCGCTTCACGGCCTTCACCGCGTTGCTTTCCACCTTTACGTTGAAGCCCAGGATAAC
>JAFXDR010000057.1 GCA_017521145.1 Akkermansia sp.
ATCCATAGCTTCAGGTTATGGTAAGGGGTTCCGATATTGTATTTGATTATCACTGCGGGAAGTAGTAGAATACCCGCCGAAAGGAGCACAAATCGTATGAACGGGTGCATGAATACGCTGACACTGCAGAAGATGCGTTATCTGGTAACCATAGCAGAGCAGGGGGCGTTCACACGGGCTGCGGGGGTTTTGTTCGTGTCACAGCCCAGTCTTACCAAATCTATCCGCGAAATTGAGGAGGAACTGGGATTTCCGGTATTTGAACGCACCCGCAAAGGGGTGCGCGTAACGCGCCAGGGTGAGGAGTTTCTGGCCTATGTGCGGCAGATACTGGATCAGGCCGACCTGCTGCAGGAGAAATACATGAACCAGGGCCCCCGCAAGAAGCAGTATTGCATTTCGGCTCACCACTATTCCTTTGCGGTGCGGGCCTTTATTGAGCTGGTGCGGAGCCACCAGGACGATGAGTTTGATTTTTCCTTCCGCGAAACGCAGACCAGTGAGATTGTGGATGACGTGGCCGGTATGCGCAGTGCGCTGGGGGTCATGTGCCTGAATAATTTCAATGAGCCGGTGCTGCGCCGCATTTTCAAGGAACGGGATCTACTGTTTGAAGAGATAGCGCAAGTGCAGCCGCACGTGCTGGTGAGTGTGCATCATCCCCTGGCCGGGCGCCGTTCGCTTAATCTGGAGGAGCTGGCGGAATATCCGCATGTCTCCTTTGAACAGGGGGAGCACAATTCCTTTTACTATGCGGAGGAGCTGTTCAATCCATCCGGCCACCCCCGCAGCATCCGGGTGCGCGACCGCGCCACGCTTTTCGACCTCCTGCTGGGGGTGAATGCCTATACCATCAGCAATGGTGCCCTGCATCCGGCGCTTACCGGTACCCGGATCACCTCCATTCCTCTGGCCGGTCAGGATGGCGTGCATATTGTCATCATTCACCACCGCAACCGCCTGCTCGGCAAGCTCAGCCGCTTCTATATCGCACAACTGAAAAAGAGCCTGCAGGTATAACATGAGGCCATGATATGTAATGTCTTTTGTGTATTTGTCATCGGGTGTTTACCGGGTTATAATCAAGGCGTTGCGGGAGTAGATGCTTCCCGCGGCATATAACCACCAAAACGATGAAAATACATTTCTTTCCGACTGTCGGTCTGTTATTTCTTTCTGCTGCCATTCTCTGCCCGCTGGCTATCTATATTCCACACGAAGCCTGGTGGCCGATTGGCCTGATACTGGGGGTATTTGCGCTTCTGAGCCTGGCGCCGGCCTGCCGCAGAAGCTGGGAGCGACGGGATGAACTGCACCGCTGCCTGCTGCACCCTGCTCAGCAGCCTCTCGGCACCGGTCCCGGCGAGTTGTGCCGGTATTGGAAGACGCTGCCGGGCGACTGCATGCTGGGTGGCGAATTCCGGTGGTGCGATGCTCAGCGGCATGAGTTCTGCGCCCGGCTGGGGGTTGATTCCTGGCTGGGGTTGTTTTCTCTTCCCGGGCACCAGGCGCGTCTGGAGGAGCTGGAGCTCTGGGTCTTGTCTCTGCGGGAGAAATGCCCGCTGCCTGCGGAGTGGCAGGGCCGCTCTGCCAGTGGTATCGTCTTTTGGCGCGAGGGCACGCTGCACATCTACCCCGCTTGCCTGGCTTCTGAGTTTAACCGGCATTTTTCGCATCTGCTTACCCTGGATTCCTCTAATTGTCAATAGTCAATCGTCAATTCAAGCAGACTTGTGGCGGGTGATGCAGCCGGTGCGGAGGTAGATGAGCTGGCGGCAGATATCGGTGGCGAGGTCGGCGATGCGCTCCAGGTCGCGGGCAAGACCGATGCAGGAGACGTAGTACTCCACGGCGGCGGGGCAGCGGAGGATGGCGGCACGTGCATGAGCGCGGTGCTCGCTGCGCATGGCATCCATCGCGTCATCGCGGTCGATGACCTTGTGCGCCAGGAGCAGGTCGGAGTGCTGGATGGCATGCAGCGTATCGTGCAGCATGCCCATGGTGAGAACCTCCATGGGGGAAAAGTCGAATACCTCCTGCTCTGGTAGAATGGGCAGTTCTGCCACCATGATGGCGCGTTCGGCAATGTGGCTGCCGAAATCGCCTATGCGTTCCAGCGCGGTATTGATTTTGATGCAGGAGATGACCGTGCGCAAATCGCCCGCTACGGGTTGGTAGAGCGCCAGCACCTTGAGGCATTCCTCTTCGAGGCGGATTTCCTCGCGGTCGATGATTTCATCGTGCGCCATGACGCGGCGGGCCAGCTCGGTATCGCCGGTGCTGAAGGCCTGGATGGCGTTGTGAATGGCGCGTTCGGCCAGTTCACCCTGGGCAGTGATCTGGGTGCGCAGGGAATCGAGTTCGTTGATGAAGTGTTGTTTCATGATGGGGGGGAAGGGTAAGGGGTTAACCGAAGCGGCCGGTGATGTAGTCTTCCGTTTGTTTGTGGGTGGGGTTGGTGAAGATACGGGAGGTTTCGCCCTCTTCGACGATGCGGCCTTTGTAGAAGAAGGCGGTGCGGTCGGAGATGCGGGCGGCCTGCTGCATGTTGTGGGTGACAATGACGATGGTGTATTGCTTTTTGAGCTCCAGCACCAGTTCCTCGATGCGCAGGGTAGCCACGGGGTCGATGGCGCTGGTGGGTTCATCCATGAGCAGCACCTCCGGCTCCGCCGCCAGGGCGCGGGCTATGCAGAGCCGCTGCTGCTGGCCACCGGAAAGCGCCATGCCGCTGGAGTGCAGCTTGTCTTTCACTTCGTCCCAGAGAGAGGCACCGCGCAGGGCCTGCTCCACGCGGTCGGCCATTTCACTGCGGCTGAGCTTGTAGTGCAGGCGTAGCGGGTAGGCCACGTTGTCTGCAATGCTCATGGGGAAGGGGGTGGGTTTCTGGAAAATCATGCCCACGCGGTGGCGCAGTTGCAGCAGGTCAACCCCGGGGGCCAGGATGTTCTGGCCATCCAGCAGGAGTTCGCCGGTGGCTTTCTGGTTGCGGTAAAGCTCGAAGATGCGGTTGTAGATGCGCAGGTGGGTGGATTTGCCGCAGCCGCTGGGGCCGATGACGGCGGTGATGCGGTTGGCGTGGATATCCAGGTTGTTCTCAAAGAGGGCCTGGTGGTTCCCGTAATAGAAGTTCAGATTGCGGGCGGATATCTTAATGTTTGTTTTCATGGAAAATACAGCGGGTTGCTATGTTGATGATGAGGATGAAGGCGGCCATGACCAGGGCGGCACCCCAGCCCATGGCGTGCATGCTTTCAAAGGGGGAATTAGTGGTGTATTCGGTGATGAGCACCGGCGCACTGGCGGTGGGGCCGGTGAAGAAATCCTCCGGCCAGGTATCGGCAAAGAGGGCGGTGAAGAGCAGCGGGGCAGTCTC
>JAFXDR010000058.1 GCA_017521145.1 Akkermansia sp.
GAAACTGGCACCGGATGTAGACCTGGGGCCGATTGCCCGCGCCACCACCGGTTTCTCCGGTGCCGAACTGGCCAACCTGGTGAATGAAGCAGCTCTCATTGCTGCCCGCCACAACAAGCCCACCGTGCAGCAGGGTGATTTGGAGGAAGCCCGCGAAAAAGTACGCTGGGGACGCGAGCGCCGCTCACTGGAAATTTCCGACAAGGAGAAATACATGACCGCCGTGCACGAAGCCGGACACGCTGTGTGCCTGCTCAAGACGGATCTGGCGAAGAGCCTGCCGCTGCACAAGGTCACCATCATTCCGCGAGGCCCGGCACTGGGGGTCACCATGATGCTGCCCGATGAAGATAAACACAGCGAATACAAGAGCGAGCTTCTGGACTACATCGTCATGGCCATGGGTGGCCGCTGCGCCGAACTCGTGGTATTCGGTGATATTTCCGGCGGTGCCCGGGGGGATATCCACCAGGCCACCGGCATTGCCCGCAAGATGGTGTGCGTATATGGCATGAGCGAAAAGCTCGGTCCCATTGAATACGGCACCAACCACAACGAGGTATTCCTGGCTCGCGATATTTCCCAGACCACACGCAATTTCTCTGAGCACACAGCACAGATTATCGACGAGGAAATCCAGCGCATCGTGACTGAGAACTACAATCGCGCCGTACAGATTCTCACCGACAACAAGGAACGCCTGCTGCTCATTGCAGATAAGCTCATCGAGTTTGAGACCCTGAGTGGCAACCAGGTGAAAGAACTGCTGGAGACCGGCGAAATGACTGACCCGCCTGTGCGCCAGCTGCCCCCTCCCCTCCCCGAGGAGGAGGATGCCCCCACCGATCTTGAGACTCCGGATGATGAACCGCCGGCTCCCGCAGCAGAGGAGGAAGCCGCCGCCGCTGCCGACGGAGAAAAGAAAGAGACCCTTTAACCTACTTACTGATACACACAATATGAACAGCAAACAACTCGCCTTCGCCTGCGCCCAGGTGGCCTGCGATGCCAAGGCATCCGATATCGCCATCTACGACCTGCGCGGCACTTCCTCCATCACCGATTATGCCGTCGTCTGCACAGCAACCTCCGTGCCGCACCTCCGAGCCATCATGGGTGATGTGGACAAGGAAGTGTGGGAGAAGTACGAAATCTCCCCCGTTTACGCCGAGCGCACACCCAATGCCCTGTGGTGCGTGCTCGATTACATCGACGTGATGCTGCACGTCATGGCCGGGGAAACCCGTGAGTTCTACGAGCTGGAAACGCTCTGGAAGCCCGAAAACCGCATCGAGTGGAACGACGGCGACCAAGCCTGATTCCCTGCTGCAACTCCACCATTTTTTTCATGCCGCCTCTGCCCCTTGCAGGAGCGGCATTTTGTTATTCCGGCACGCAACAGGCGTTGTATGGGTCTGCACCAGCGGTGATGTGGTGACCATGTTTACGGAACAGCTCCACAATCTCGCGCTCAAGCTCAGCATTGATGGGCAGCAGATCACGGGTCTGAGCCGTGGGGAGGGCACCGTGCTGCAGCAGAATATCCAGCATCTCGAGCTTTCCTCGCAAGCGGGTATCTTCTGCCTCGCCCAGCCCCTTGCTCAGGTATTGCATGCCGGTGAGGCATGCATCCAGCGGGGTCTGAGCGGAATCATCACCCCCAGGCAGGGCATTCGGGTTATACCCCAGTGAAAGCAACCAGCGCAGCATATCGGGAGCAGGTTCGCGGGCACCGGCTGCCAGCTGCAGCGGGGTGCGGCGGCCCCATGCCGTTTCCAATTCCTGCGGAGGGACAGGCAGCAGACCATCCTCAATGAGATTCTGGTAAGTTGTGAAAGCACCGGCGTGCAATAAGAGGGTAACGGCGCGGCTCTTATCCAGCTCATATCCCCGGCGTAAAAACCAGTCCAATATGGCACCCGCCGCATCATCACTCGCTTTTATGGAACCCTCGGAAAGAAGTAGCACGTCCTCCTCTTTCACCGCTGCGATATCTGCCCCTCGGGTAACAAGCCAATCCATGAGCTCAATGCGTTCGGCTATCGGCATAAAGCTCCCCTGTAAATCGGATGCGGCTATAGTCTGCTCCAGCAGACAAATGGTATTCCCGTCCTGAGTTGCCTTGAGGGGAGCCCCTTTTTTCACCAGCAATCTGAAAAGCGGTACATCTTTTTTTTGCAAAGCCAGCACGGCAAGATAGGGCTCTGCTCCCTCTGCTGAACCACTTTCTATAACCCGGTGCAGACTTTCGCGCAGCGGTGCCAGTAAGTCGCGCGAAACCCTGGCGCACATGTGAGGCAGGATGAAACTTTCGCGCCAGCTCAACAGGGGGGTGCCAATATCCTGTCCCTCATCATCAAGCGATGCTCCAGCTGCCCTGTTTGTGAGGATTTCAAGCTGCATGTACTCATACTGAAGCTCGGGGGCCTCCTTCGCAATGTGAGTATCAAATGCCTGAAGCATAGCCGCTTCCGTAGCCGCAAGGCTGGCATGAGGCGCAGGTGCACCGCCCCAGCTCCAGCTATAAAGCCAGCAGTACCCGCCCACTCCGGCAAGGACGAATACGCCCAGCGTTGCCCCAAGGCCCCAGCAGAGTATTTTCCTGAGCTTCATTTCGTGTAGGCGTTGGAAACCAAGGCGGTTTCGCCCTCCTGCACACGCAGAATCTCCATCTGCAGGCGGGTCAGTTCTTCATCAAGGTACACCGGCGTAAGCGGACGCCAGGAGCCCATGCTCTGCATGTGTTCCATGACGCGCATGATGTGCATGGCCAGCGGGGTTTCCATATCCAGCAGAGGAGCCACTAGTCGCGTGGCTGCAGCCAGGTATTTCTTACTGGCATTGCGCGGGCGAGGGCCGGCGAGCGCCATGTTGCCAAAGCGGAAGCCCACATCCATCAGATATGTATTTTCCAGGGCAAAGGGAACGGAATTGACGCGTTCAATATCCAGATAAATGCACACGCGGCAAAGCTGCATCAACAGCCCGCAGATAACACTGGAGGGCAGCACTCGCCCATTGCTCACCATCATATCAAGAGGTTCGCCCTTGATATGTTCCATGGCAAGATGCCAGGTACCATCGGCTTCCAGCAGCTCCAGAGGCGCAGCGATATTGGGATGCTCCAGCCGGGCCTGCAAGCGGGCGGTTTCGACAAAGGCACGGACCTTGCGGTCATCCTGCATGGCGGCGGGACGCAGACTGCGCAGCAGCACATCGCGGCTCATGTTCTTTTGCGTCGCGGCGTAGGTCACCGTATCGGCATCCTCTGACTGAACGGAGGTGAGTATATATTGCTCTGCAACAACTCGCGGAAGACTATAGGCGGAATAAGGCATGCTAAATTACAAAGTACGAATTATACGAAGTGCGATTTCAGCCGTCATAGCCGAGTTTCAGGACCGGCAGTCCCTCCACGGCATTATGCCAGGCTTCAGCAGGAATTGTGATATCGAGATAGAAGAGGGGCTCATCATTGGCTGGGGTTTCCTCCTCCTTGACGCGCTCCATGGTGACCTCGCAATCCGGCTGTCCCAGAATGGAAGGATATACCGCGTTCACCTGATTAGCGGGAATGCTGAGCACGTAATCCAACTCCTCTTCGCCGGGCTCACGCTTGGGCAGGAAGAGATAAATATCATCCCACACCACAGAGGCGAGTATCTCTTCGGGTAAATCCAGGGCATCCGGCTGCAGCGGACGGCTGTTGTAGACAGCTTCACCATTTACCCGCATCCATGCGCCCACGCGGCGGAAGACATCGACCATTCCCTCGGGAATGGAACCATCTGCCCTGGGGCCGATGTTCAGCAGCAGGTTACCCCCCTTGGCGGCACATTCCTGCAGCTGGCAGATGATGCGCTCCGGGCTCTTGTAGAACATGTGGTCATCGCGGTGGTACCCCCAGCGGTTGCCCACGGTCATGCAGGCTTCCCAATCACGCCCCGGGTAGCCCTCGCGCGGAATGCGCTTTTCCGGGGTGGAGAAATCGCCCCTGGAAAAATCCAGGGCCTGCGTATCCTGAGAAGGGTCGAAACCGCTGAAAGCATACAGGCGGTTATTGAAAATCACACCGGGATTCGCCTCGCGGCAGGTGGCCATGAGCTCCTGGGCTTTCCAGGCTTCGCCGGAAAGGTTGCCCTGGGAATAATCCCACCACATGATATCAATGGGGCCGTAATTGCGCACCAGCTGGCGCACCTGGGTATGCAGGTACTCCTGATAGGCGGCATGGTTGCGCGGAATCTGCTTTTCCTTGAGCATGGCAGCCTGCCCCACGGGGTAGCACATATCCGGGCAGATGGTGTTATCATAATCTTTCTGGTGCCAGTCAATCACACTGTGGTAAAGGCCCACACGCATACCAGCGGCACGGGCTGAATCGGTAAATTCCTTCACAATATCCCGCTCAAGCAACTTGCCGGAGCAGTAATCAGAATTCACGGCATCAAACAAAGCGAATCCCTCATGGTGCTTCGAAGTGAGCACCATATAGCGGCAGCCCGCTTCCCTGGCCAGGGCTGCCCAGGCATCCGTGCAGCCGGGGGCCGGCTGGAACAAGGGGAGAGTCTCCGCCGCGTAGGTATCAGTATCAAGCCCCAGGTTGCACTGAATCCACTCTCCGCCACCGGGTACTCCCTTGAACTCACCGGCAAGCCCGGAATACAAACCATAATGAATGAACATGCCGAACTTGGCATCGCGCCACCATTTCATGCGGGCATCGCGTTCCTCCTTGCTTTCCACCACCTTGGCAGCGGGGGATTCTGCCGGCATTTCCCGGGCAGGTTCCTGTGCGGCGCACAGGCACGCACCAGCAGCCAGAATCCACATCATGTCAAGCACTCTCATGCTGGCAAATTTACCAGATAGCATGCGCTTTGTCAAATGCTTTCAGGGTGTGCATGCGCACGAATAAAAAGCTGGAACATGCCAATTTTGAAGCTTGCCAGCAGGGAATGCTTGTGGTAGCATGCTTGCATGTTGCGTGTGCTCCGACTTCTGTTTCTGGTGTCAGCCCTGGTGCTGGCAGTAGCCGGTATGCAGGCTGAGGCCGTGGTCATGGCCAAGACCACGCCGGATGGCAAGTGGGCCTTTGTTCCCCTGGCCGATGGTTTTGATTTCCCCGTGGGCAAGCCCGATGGAAAGGGGTATTATAAATCCCGCGGGCTGCGTCTGGCGACGCCCCGCCACCTGGGCGAGGACTGGAACGGCAACGGCGGTGGCAACAGTGACCTGGGCGACCCGGTTTATTCCATCGGGCTGGGGCTGGTGACCTATGCGGCCGATGCCCGCGGCCGATGGGGCAAAGTGGTAATTGTACGCCACGCATTCCGTGAACCGAAATCCGGCAAGGTGCTCTGCTGCCAGACGCTTTACGGTCACCTGGACGAGATTAATGTGCGACTGGGCCAGATTGTGGGGCGCGGCACCCAGGTGGGCACAATCGGCACCAACAACGGCATGTTCACCGCACACCTGCACGCAGAGCTGCATTTCAACGTAGATGTCAACTGCGGGCACCAGGGTATTGCCAAGAACAACGTGAACTACGGCAACCTGACCGAATTCATCAAACACTACCGCCGCCTGCCCGTGGAGAAGAAGTTTGTCAAGCTGCCCATCGGCTCTTTCATACCCTACAAAAACACCACCGGGCTGTGATGAAAACGTGTCTGTTCGGTGGTTCGTTTGACCCGGTGCATGCCGGGCACCTGATGATTGCCACCGAAGCGCAGCAACTTTGCGGGCTCGATGAGCTCGTGTTTCTTCCTGCCGCCTGTTCCCCTTTCAAACAGGGCTCCGAAACCTGCTTCACAGATGATGAACGCCTGCACATGCTGCGGCTTGCCACAGCAGATATGCCCTGGGCCACAGTGAGCGAGCTGGATTTGCAGCTTCCCCCGCCCAGCTGGAGCTGGCGCATTGCGGAACACTGGCACCAGCAGCACCCGGAAGCGGAACTGTACTGGCTCATGGGCACCGACCAGTGGGAACAACTGCACCGCTGGGCCCGCTATGATTACCTCTGTGAGCTGTTACACTTCATCGTGTACCACCGAAGCGAAGTCCCCCGGCCCCGTCCTGGTGTACGCAGCACATTCATCTGCACCGGCATGCACCCGGCTTCATCGTCTGCCATCCGCGAAGCTTTGCGAAACGGGGAGCCGATTCCCGAAGGCTGGTTACCCCGGACAGTCGCAGACTATCTGGGGCAATGACGAGCCTTTTCTGCACTTAAAGCGGCCGGAAGGTGTTCCCTCTCTTCCTGCGCTTTTTCTTCTTCGGTTTGGGAGCGTCCTCATCGCTCCCGGATGCAGAGGCATCATCACCGGAAACCTCTGCAGGCTTCGCAACAGCTTTCCATATCAGGCTGTTTTCATTAAAGGGAATCCACTCCATGCTCCCCTCCAGATAACGCCCCATCATGCGCCGCAATTCGCTCTCCTGCGGCAGGCTGTCAGATACCCGGAAAAGGTCGAGCTTCTGCCCCGCGGGCAATTCCACCCTGCCCTTGCTCGCGGAGTGTTTTTCTTTCAGGTGCTCCAGTAACAGAGTCATACCGGCACCGCCTCCCATATCGACATAAAGAATTTTGATAGCATACACTTTCCCTTTCTCCACCTCGAAAGGGAGGCCGGCGGTAAGTCCGCCCAAATCAACATTATAATAACTCGCCCTGGGAACCACCATCAGTGCTGTAGCATGCGGGGCTCTTGCAATCTTCTGTTTATAGGAAGCTTGCGTGCCATTGAGCACTTTCCTGCGCGATGGCAGGTAATACCCGGCTTCGAGAACAGTCTTTTTATCAAAATTCACCATCAGTATATCATCCCCCGTACCGACAAAACGGAACCACCCTGTCTCCGGAGCCTCTACATACCCATCGTAGATGACCAGATTGGCAAACCTGGCGGCATGACTGGGCTGGAACATGAAAGCCTGCGGTATGATGGAAGCCTTGCAGCGCGGCAGATAAATATTCGACGCAAACAGGGTATTCGTAACCTTACGCGCTGCGGACAGGCTGGATTCCGACCAGCCGCTTCTGAGATATCCCTGTATCAACTTGAACCGGGCATCCTGCTCCAGCTGCTTAGGGTTTCCTTCTTCCTCAATCTGGTATACATGGACAGAAAGTGCCTGGGCTCCCAGACGCGGGAGAAGGAAAGTCACGGCCAGAGAAAGAGCAAAAAAAAGTCGATAAAACATAATGCGAGATAGATGATTGTGACTCAGACTATCATTTCACTCCCTCAAAGTCAAGACTGTATCATTTTCACTTCCTTTTAGCAGGAACGAGCATATTCCCGTCAGGATGCCAGCTGAGCGGCTGCTGTTTTCTTACAAAATCGCCACACAACTCATCTACATTGGGCTTGACCCTGCTCTGGAAATATGGCAAAATCGCCCTGCGTTCTCTATTCCCGCTATCTGGCATGAAATACAGCATCTCAGCATTATCCCGTAAAACCGGGCTTTCCATCCACACCCTTCGCTTCTACGAGAAAGAAGGGTTGCTCCGCTATGTCGAACGCACCGAATCCGGGCGCCGCGTCTATGGCGAAGCCAGCATGGGCTGCCTGCTGGGTGTTCTGTGTATGAAGCAGGCAGGTATGACCCTGCCCCAGATCAAGGCATTCATGGATGTCACCATAGAAGGAGCGGCCTCGCTTCCCAAGCGGCTTGAAATGATGATCAACGCCCGCGAACAGCTCAGCAAGCTCAAAGAAGCAGTGGAGCGCGGACTTCAACTTGCTGATTTCTTTATCGGCGGCTGCAAAAATGCCATGGAGGCGCTCCAGAACGGCGCCGACCCGGAAGAGGCATTCCCCTACATTACTCGCGACGGCATCATCGAATTCCCATTCCAGCTCACCGATGAAGGCAAATTGGAGCCGGATACCCCGCCCTCCGATTTTGCGATTTCAGAACCGAAGAAGAAAACCCGAAAATCCACAACTAAACCCAAGAACAAGATATGAAAGAACTCGCTAAATGGGCTCCTGTTGGTGGTGCGCTGTGTCTCCTGGTCGCAGCTTTCATCATTGCCCGCAACTCCCGCCGCGACGTAAAGGAGATATACGGCATGATTGACCACTACGACCGCATGGGTAATTAACCCCGCGAACAAAAACTTCTCTCAACCCATGCGTTGCCCCGCACCCAGCAGGGCAACGCATTTTTATATGTCGCCTCTTCTCACCTTGCTACCCCACTCGACATCGGAAAGCAAAGTTCTCCCCACGGCTACCATATCGTATTCACCAGATTGCAGACCGTACGCCAGCCGGCGTAAGCTGAATCCTGGCACTTCCGCACCACTTTCCGTGATGACCGGTCTCTGTGTCAGCAAACGAGTCCATCCGGCCGCTGATAGAGGACTGCCTGAAAAGGCTGGTTCGAGAGCCCCCTCCCCACGGCAGGCAAAAATATCCACCCCAGCCTCACATAAAAGCCGGAGAATAGCAGCCAACTCTGCCGGGGTTGATACCAGACGACGCGAACTTCCTCCGAAAGAATAGCAAAAGATAACCGGGAACCGGCGTCCGACCGCCTTGCGTACCGCGTGTATTACCTCGCAGGCAAAACGAGTGCGGGCCACGGCATCGCCGCCGTATTCATCATGTCTCCGGTTGGTCTCTCTGCACAGAAATTGATGAATCAGAAAATCCTGTCCACCCTGAATCTCCACAGCATCGAAACCAATCTGCCGGGCAAGAGCCGCAGCAGCCCCAAAAGCCTGCACAACCTCGCGAATACGCGCCCGTGTCATGGTTTCACCCCGGCATTCCTTGGTTAACGGATCAATTCCAGACGGGCCGATTGCATCGTCATTCAGTCTGAGCATACCCGCGTGGCAGAGTTGCGCGGCAATCCTGCAATTATAGGCATGCGCCACTCTGCATAATCTGCGCCATGCGCGCAAATTTTCGCCGCCCACAAAACCGCGTCTGCAGACAGGCCCCGCAGCAGCCGATTCATTCACGGCCACCGGTTCCGCTATAATCAGCCCTATCTGATGCGGTAGCCGGGCTGTATAATACCTGAGTTTTTCCTCTATACTTTCCTCAATCTGCATCAGACGGGTCATCACCAATCTGGAACTGAAATTGATTTTCCTATGAAGGAAAGGCCGGAACAATAAATCAACGTCTCTCAGGCATAACGCGGTTACAGGTTCTTTCATACCTCGGAATGTAGACTCTATCTCCAGGACAGACAAGAGGTTAGAATAACAAGATAAAACATATTGTCCCAATATGACAATAATGCGGTGATTTGACACAACGTTTTCTTGACTTAATTTGAACGACCGTTAGAATAGGAACATCCAAAACCTCACATATTATGAAGTTCCCCATTATTTCCACCGCCATTGTGACCCTGGCTGCGCTGACCGCTACAGCCCAGGCCGAGCTCAAGATTGTTTCTGTGAACGTGCAGGAACTCTACACCAAGTTCTACAAGCGTTTCGATACCGAGACCACCCTGCAGAAGCAGCTCGCTGAAATCAAGGCCGATATCAAGACTCGTGAGGACAAGCTTCGCGGCCTGCAGGCTGAGCTCAAGAAGATTCAGGAGAAGTATGACTCCAGCCTTTCTGATTCCGCTGTAGCCAAGCTGCGCGAGGAATACCAGGCCAAGGCCAATGAGCTCAAGGCTGCTGATCAGGAAATGAAGGACTTCGTGCAGCGCCGTGAGGTTGCTTTCCGCGAGCTGCGCAACAGCGAAATGCGTCTGCTCATGGAAGAAGTGCAGACCGCTATCAACACCGTGGCTGACCAGAGCGGCTCTGACATCGTGATTGATGCCGGCGCTATCTCTCCCCAGCCCCAGATTGGCATCGGCACCCGCGTGTTCCCCTTCATGAAGAAGGATATCGACCTCACCCCCGAGGTGCTCAAGCAGCTTAACGCCGGTGCACCCCAGGGCTTCGACCCCGATGCTGAGCTGAAGCGCCTCTACGGCACCCCTGAGGCCAAGTAACTCTTAACCCCGAAAACTCACCGAGCTGATTATGGACCTCACTCTCTCCGAAGTTCTCAAGCTCACCGGTGGCAAACTCATTAATGAACCGGCTCCGGAGATTTCTATCTCCGGAGTCGCTACTTTGGATGGTGCCTGCCCCGGCGAGATTGCTTTCCTTGGCAACGAGAAATACTTTAATGACTTCCTGGCCACCAAGGCCAGCGCTGTGCTCGTTCCCCCTGCACTGCCGCAGTACCCGGAAGGCGTTGCTTTCATTGAGGTGGAAAACCCCTCCCTGGCGTTCAATGCCCTGGTTGCCCATTTCATGAAGGCCAGCACTGACTTTGTACCCGGTATCCACCCCACCGCCGTGGTGGATCCCTCTGCCAAGCTTGACCCCACCAAGGTCTGCGTGGGGCCGAATGCCGTGATTGAAGCTGATGCCGAAATCGGTGACGGCACCGATATCGGTGCTGGCTGCGTCATCTGCAAAGCTGTGAAGATGGGGCAGAACTGCAAGCTCTACCCCAAGGTGGTCATCCGCGAACGCTGCATCCTGGGCAACAAGGTAGTGCTCCAGCCCGGTGCAGTCATCGGCGGCGATGGCTTCGGTTTCCTGCTTAACAAGGAGACGGGCTGGTATGATACCATCGACCAGGTGGGTATTGTAGAGATTGGCGACAATGTGGACATCGGCGCTAACACCACCGTTGACCGCGCCCGTTTCGGCCGCACCGTGATTGGTGATGGCTGCAAGCTCGACAACCAGATTCAGATCGGCCACAATGTCACCCTTGGGAAACACGTGGTCATCTGCGCCCAGAGCGGCATTGCCGGCAGCACCCATGTGGGTAACTATGTGACCATTGCAGCCCAGTGCGGTATCACCGGCCATATCAAGATTAATGACAAGGTAATCGTGGCAGCCCGCTCCGGCGTGATGAACGAGCTGGAAGAAGGCAAGACCTACTGGGGTGCCCCGGCTGTTCCCTATGGTGAAGCTGCCCGCCAGTTTGCTGCCATGCGCAAGCTGCCCGAGGCTTTCAAGGAACTCCGCGCCCTCAAGGCCAAGGCTGAGGAGATTCAGGAACTCATCAACCAGGCTCTGGCTGAACAGAACTGATTCCTCCCCTTTCCCATTATACAAAACGGCTCCGGAAATTCCCGGAGCCGTTTTTCTTATCTCTTAATGGCAGTGGTGGTGAACACGGTGGTGGTGCACATGCACCGGGCGATGATGCACTACCGGCCTGTAATGCCTGCCTCCGCCGTGGTGCACGTGGTTCAAGTGCAGGGCAAAATGCTCACAACTTGAAAAGCCTACCATAACAACTACTGACATTACCAACATCTTGAAAAAATTCTTCTTGTTCATGATTCGCAGTGGACAGGGGGTTGTGCCTGTTCATTATCATAGCGCATCAGATAAAATGTTTTATTTGAGTTTTTTCAATCTTTTTATTTTTACATAAAAAAGCAGCCTTTCATGGGGCTGCTTGTAAAGTCAATTATCGCTTGTGGGCGCGATGCGGTCTGGGGGGAGGATTATATCGCACGGCGGGATGCCTGTGTCTGGGAGCATGGTGCCGGAGACGGGGGGGAGGCGCTATGTGACGGTGAGGGTGGTGCCGATGATACCCGTGACGGTAATAGCAGGGCGGCGGAGGGGGGCATGGACGGCAGATATGAGGATGGCACGGCAGGTGTACATAGGGAGGGCCGATCGAAATACTGAAGTAGGTCCGCGCCTCGGCACGAGCCACACACAGCAGCACCAGAGCCACAACTGCCAGCACCAGAGTTTTGATAAAATCTTTTTTCATAACAGGAAAGAAAGGGTTGCTATACACTTGTAAAGCGCAGCAGCGTGCACCAATTGTGCACGCTGCTGGTAAAAACTGCATATTTTTTACTTACGACGCAGGAAACGCCCGGTGAGGAACTGCAATTCCGGCACGTGGAAAGCCATGCAGGAAACAGCATAAACAACAGCCCCCAGAATACCGCCAAGAGCCAGCGCACCGAAACGGGAGAAGAATCCCCATTCGGTGAACGAGCCAAAGCAAAACTCTGCCACCAGCCAGCACCCGAGAGCCAGCACACAGCCTGCACCACAGATACGCAGCAGCCCCGGCACCAGTTCGCGGCAGGCCATGCTGCCCAGCAGATGACGCAGGTAAAGGAAATAGAACAGGAAGTTCAGGGTAGTGACAATTGAAGTCGTCAGCGCCAGATACATGGCCGGCAGCCCCAGAATATGCACAAAGGTATAGTTACAGCCCACCGAGATGCAGAACGCCACCATGGCCAGCCCGGCAGGAGCCCAGGGTTTTTCCAGAGCCAGGAATACCGGCTGCAGCACTTTCATGCCGGCATAGGCCAGCAGGCCGAAGGAATAGGCCGCCAGCACATTGCCGGTAAAGGCGGAAGCTGCGGCATCAAATCTCCCGCGCTGGTAGAAAACACTCACAATCTCCGTGCCCCAGATGCTCAGGAATATGGCAGAAGGCACGGCAAACAAGGCCACAAAGCGCAACGCCTTGGCCAGGTGGCTGGCAATCTCGCGCCCGGCATCCCCGCCGCTGGTAAGCGTCATACGCGACACGCTGGGCAGCACCACCATGCCCACGGCCACACCGAACAAGGCCACCGGCAGCTGCCAGAGGTGGAAAGCACTGGAAAGCGCGGTCACCGAGCCCGGCTGCAGATACAGCGCAAAGGCGGTGTTGATAAAGATATTGGTCTGGGTAATACCAGCGGCAATCACCCCCGGCAGCATAAGCAGCCAGACCCGCCGCGCGGCAGGATCCGTAAACTCAAACCAACGGCCACTCCACCGCAGGCCGATATCGAAATGAAGCCGATAGCCCTTCTGCCGCATCTTCGGCAGCTGCACCAGCACCTGCATGGCCCCGCCGCAGACCACGGCAATGGCAAAACCGTACAGGGCATCCGGGCCATAGGAAGGGTCTATCAACCAGCCTATACCCGCACCCACCGCCACGGTGGTCAGGTTGAAAGCCGCACTGGCCAGGTTCGGCAGGCCGAAGACACCGAATACATTGAGCGCCCCCATGCACAGCGCCGAAACGGATGCAAAAAGAATAAACGGCCAGATGATACGGCACAAATCCGTGGCCAGACCCATAAAACTGCGCGGCTCCACCCGGGTAATCCCGGCAGGCACCCCTTCCGTGGCGCAGGTAAGCGAAATCTTCTGACCATGCTCCAGCTTCTGAATAGTTGAAACCCGGAGACAGGATTCCGGAGTCAGCCCGCGCAGTTTATCCTGGGCTTCAAAGATGGCAACCTTCAGGCCATCGGCATCGGTCTTGAAACCACGGAAAGCCGCGTCGGTACACAACATGGTGGGTGCCCCCCAGGGGGTGAGCAGCTCAATGCGGGCACGCTCCGGGTAGAGCTGCTGCATGAACGTGCCGGCAAGCATTACACCTATGGCCACAATGCACACCATGAGCGAGATAAGCTGGGTACTCACACGGTGCATGAGCCCCCAGGCTGCATGGGAGCCTTCCTGCTTCTCCACCTTGCTCATCACGCTGGTGAAGCTCTGCGAAAGAGCACCCTCCGCAAACATATCGCGCAGCATATTCGGCACGCGGAATGCAGTCAGGAACGCATCCAGCGCCCCGGTTGCCCCGAAGAGAGAAGTGTAGACAATCTCGCGGAGCAGCCCGGTAAAGCGGCAGCAGAAAATAGCTGCCGTGGCAATCAGACTCTTTTTCTGCATGGAAGCCATAACGGCCAGACGTAAGGGTTAGAGCTTAACGCACCTTCTCGGGCAGATTCTCGCCAATCTTGCGGGCAAAGGCCTTCGCGGTGGTCATATCCCCCAGCAGAAGGCAAGTGCGGGAGAGTTCGCGGATGGTGCTACGGTACAGCCCCTGCTCTGCCTGTTCCAGCCGTTCCTTGTCCTCATCGCTCATCTGATCAATGCTGTTCTGGATACTGCGCAGCGTACGGAAGCACACAATATCCTGCTTAGCCTTACGATGGGCCATGGCCAGGTTCAGACGTGCCCGCAGAGTTTTACCTGTGGTCAGGTCAGGGTTGACCTCCTCCACCATGCGGGTGCATTCCTGTACCCACTTGAGAGCGTTTTCATACTCCTGACGCAGGGTATAATAGTCTGCCAGCTCATGCGCTATGCGAGAGCGGAAATCGGAATCCTTGCTCACCAGAGCCGGATTCTTCTGCAGCATTTCCCAGCTGCGGCTCAGCAGCTTAATCTTTTCCTCACCATCCGTGTGCGTGGCCATGTAAGTAAGCACACGCATGATTTCCGCCGGATCAGATTCATGGTCCAGCAGGTAGCGGTAATCACGCACGGCTTCCTGGGCATTGCCACGAGCCTCATTGGCACGGGAGCGGATGCGGGCAATACGGGTCTGCAACTCAGGGGTCATCTCACCATAGCCCTCAGCAAAGGCAGCGGCCAGGGAAAGAGCCTGAGAGCAGCCTTCGTGGTTCCCCAGGCGGTAGCGCAACTCACCCAGCAGCAGGTAACACGTGGGCAGTCGGTGCTCCTTGTCCGGGTATTCGAGCATGGCATCGCGGCAACGCAACAGCTTATCCTCAATCTCCTTGAGGGTATTGGGCGGCATATTGGGGTTATCACGCAGCGCAGTGGTCACTTCCTCCAGCATCAGCTTGGAAGTAGCCGGGCACAGCGGCCACCTGGCCTGCTCCAGAATGTTGCGGGTCATCTGCAGCACCGGCTCCTTCACGGCGCACACGCTGGCGCGCATCATCTGTAAATCAGCGGCCTCTGCAGCCAGTTCCGGCTTGGTCAGACGCACCAGCACACCGGGCGAATCC